>CAMQRG010000144.1 GCA_947036475.1 uncultured Clostridia bacterium | reverse complement strand
TAGCGTAGCGTCTCGTGGGCTCGGAGATGTGTATAAGAGACAGGTCCTGGATATCGGCTGTGGGAGCGGGATACTTTCCATTGCTGCCCTGCTTCTGGGAGCGGGGGAAGCCGATGCTGTAGATATCGACCCCAATGCCATGCAGATTGTGCGGGAAAACTGCGAACGGAATGGAATCGGTGATAAAGAATGCCGCGTCTGCGCTGGAAACATTTTGGAGGATAAGGAACTGCATGCGCGTTACAACGGGAAAAAATATGATATGGTATTTGCTAATATTGTAGCGGATATTGTGATTGCTCTGATGAAGCAGGTGCCGGAGTATATCAGGGACGGCGGGCTGTTCCTAGCCAGCGGTATCATTTCCGAGCGGAAAGATGATGTGCTTGCTGCTTTGGCGGCCGGAGGTTTCCATGTGGAAGAAATCCGGCAAAAAAAGGACTGGGTGGCAGTATTATCCAGATATGCGGGGTGAAAAACCATGCCGAAATTTTTTATAGACAAAAACGACATCAGCCGAGGACAGGTGCGTCTGCTGGGTGAGGACGAAAAACATATCAAAACCGTTCTGCGCGCAAGGGAGGGCGAGGAAGTGACCCTTTGCGATGGGGAAGGAATGGATTATCTCTGCCGCATTGCTTCGCTGGAACGCGGCGTATTGCTGGACGTGCTGTCCAAAACGCCATGCGAAACAGAGCCGGAAATCAGGCTGACGCTTTATCAGGGCTTACCCAAGGCGGATAAAATGGAATGGATTATACAGAAATGTGTGGAAATCGGCATTGACCGGATTGTACCTGTGGCAACGGAACGTGCGATTGTTAAACTGGATAAAAAAGAGGGTAAAAAGCTGGAACGCTGGCAGAAGATTGCCGAAGCTGCCGCAAAACAGAGCGGACGCGGCAAAATACCGGAAGTCAGCCAGAGGGTGCTGAAATTCGCCGAGGCTGTGGAGGAGGCTGCGGGGCTTTCCGGCGCGGTTATCCCCTATGAAAAGGAGCCGCCGGAAAACGGGCTGCGGCAGTTTGCTTCGGGATTTTCCGGTAAAACAGCAGGAATTTTCATCGGGCCGGAGGGCAGCTTTTCGGAAGAAGAAATTGCACTGGCACAGGAAAAAGGGATACGGTCTGTTTCTCTGGGAAAACGTATTCTGCGGACGGAAACGGCAGGCATGGTGACGGCGGCGATACTGCTGTATGAATGGGAATAGAGGAGGAAGTCTGATGATATATTTTGATAACGCGGCGACGACAAGGGCTTTGCCGGAGTCTGTGGAAAAAATGGCGCATATGCTCTGCGAGGAATATGGCAACCCGGCGTCTGTCAGCGCGATGGGGCTGGCGGTGGAAAAGGAAATCAAAAAAGCCGCAGAAAGCATTGCCAGAGGGATCCACTGCAATCCGGACGAAGTGTTTTTTACCAGCGGCGGTACGGAAGGGGATAACTGGGCCATTTACGGCACTGCGGAGGGGTATAAGCGGCAGGGGCGCCATTTTATTACGACGCAGATTGAACATCCGGCCGTCAAAAACCCTATGAAAAAGCTGGAAGAAGAAGGCGCGGAGGTGACATGGCTGAGCGTGGACAGGCAGGGACATATCTCTCTTGCGGAACTGGAAGCAGCAATCCGGCCGGATACTGTTTTAGTCAGTGTGATACTTGTGAATAATGAAACGGGAACAGTGCAGGACGCGGCGGCAATCGGGAAGCTGATAAAAGAGAAGAACCCGCAGACGCTGTTCCATCTGGACGCTGTGCAGGCGTTTGGGAAATATCCCATTGATGTAGAAAAAATGAAAGCTGACCTGCTGACGATGAGCGGGCATAAGATACATGGGCCCAAGGGGACAGGTATGCTTTATATGCGAAAAGGGCTGAAAGTAAAACCATTGATGCTGGGCGGCGGACAGCAGAAGGGACAGCGTCCCGGTACGGAAAACGGCCCCGGCGCGGCAGCTCTGGGCGTTGCGGCAGATGCGGCGTTTTCTTCCTTAAAGGAAAGCATTGAAGCGGTGCGGGAGGTCAAGAAGATATTGCTGGAAGGAATCCTTGCCATGCCTGATACGCAGCTGAACGGTGAAGGTCTGGATACAGCAAGCCCCTATGTGTTGAATGTAACATTTAAGGGACTGCGGAGCGAAGTGCTTCTGCATGCGCTGGAAAGCAAGGGCATTGTGGTATCTGCCGGTTCTGCGTGCGACAGTAAAAAGAAAGTGGGCAGCCCTGTGCTGACGGCGATGGGTCTGCCCTTCGCGGAAATAGAAGGCGCGGTACGGTTCAGCTTCTGCCGGCATAATACAACGGAAGAAGCGCGGGAATGCCTGAAGGTTTTGGAGGAACTTGTGCCGTTCCTGCGGAAATATAACAGATAAGGAGGCGGAATAATGGCAGAGAAAGTTTTGATTGTGAAATATGGAGAGATTGCCATGCGGGGGAACAACCGGTATCTTTTTATTAACCGGCTGATTTCCGCAATCCGCCGTAATATTGACCCTTTTGGGAAATACTATGTTGTGCGCGACCCGGGTCGGCTGATTGTGGAAGACAGGGGCGGGGAGTTGGATTATGACCTGCTCATTCCCAAGCTGAAAACAATTTTCGGGCTGGCGGCGATATGCCCGGGCGTGCGTCTGGAAGATATGTCATTTGAGAGCATCTGCGAGGAAAGCCTGCGGCATATGCAGGAATTCTGCGGGGACAAGGAAATGACGTTCAAGGTGGAAACCAGACGGGCAAACAAGGGTTTTCCTATGCCTTCCATGGAGGTCAGCATGGAGGTAGGTGCGTATATACTGGAACGTATGCCGAACCTGAAAGTCGATGTAAAAAAACCCGATGTGACGCTGCATATTGAGATACGCAACAGTGTGTATCTCCATTCCAAAATCATCCGTACCTACGGAGGGCTGCCCTATGCAAGCAATGGAAGGGCGGTCAGCCTGCTTTCCGGTGGGATAGACAGCCCTGTGGCAACGTGGGTGATGGCAAAGCGCGGTGTGGAAGTGGAGGGCGTTTATTTCCACAGCCCTCCGTACACAAGCGAATGGGCGAAGGAAAAAGTTATTGACCTGGCGAAACGTATTGCGGATTTTACTGGGGAGTTTCGGCTTTATGTTGTGCCGTTTACGGAATTGCAGCTTTATCTGCTGGATAATGTGGCGCATGACAAGCTGACGATACACCTCAAACGCGCAATGATGCGGGCAGGAGAGATGATTGCGAAGCAGGACGATGCGCTTGCGCTGATTACGGGGGAAAGCGTTGGGCAGGTTGCGAGCCAGACCATGCAGGGGATACATGCGATAAACGCCGCCTGCACGCTGCCTGTGCTGCGGCCGCTGGCGGGTATGGATAAGCAGGAAATTATCAACAGGGCGGAAGAAATCGGGACGTTTGAGATTTCCGCAAGGCCGTATGAGGACTGCTGTACAGTGTTTGTGGCAAAGCACCCGGTAACAAAGCCTCGGCTGAATTTTATCGAAAAGGCGGAACACAAGCTGACGGAGCTGGACAGGCTGCTGGAGGAGGCTGTGAAAAACGCTGAGGTGATAGAGCTATAAAGAGATTGGAAAACCTTGGGGACTCTGTCCCCAAACCTTTGCAAGCCGGTCAGCACTTTGCGCGATAAACGCCGCAAAGCCGCACTTCGCGCGTCCGGACTTCTTTCCGGTGCTTATTGAAAAGGGCTTGACCCTGAACTTTATTGAACAATCTTCTTTGCTCCTTTCTTTGAAAGAAAGGAGCGGAGCTTGAGGCGGCGCCTCAAGGTTTGAACGATGGAAAAAATGGAGGTGTATCAAAAAATGGAAGAACAAACCGCGCTGACAAAGCGGATTAATGAATTAGCAAGAAAGAGCAAGGTGGAAGGGCTGACAGAGGAAGAAAAAGCGGAACAGGCAAAACTCCGGCAGGAATTTCTGGTAAAATTCCGCGCGAACTTCAGGGCGCAGCTGGATAATATTGAGATTGTGGACGACTGAGGCTTTTTTGCAAGCAATCAATTTTATCATAGCTTGACATTATTTTTGGGCGATGTTATCTTTATTTTAGACAAAATAATAGCAGGAATAATATTTGTTTTGAAGGACGAGGAGGGTTTTTATGAAGTTTCAGAGGATGAGGGACTTTGTGATGGGGGCGGTTACGGCTTCGCTTGTTCTGGGTGTCACGCCTGCGGCGTTCGCAAAAGTTGCAAGTATGAATATTCCGGTGCAGTACAATAATATCAAAGTGCTTGTTGACGGAGAGGAACTGCGGACAGAGAAAGAACCATTTATTTATGACGGGACGACATATCTGCCATTGCGGGCAGTTGCTGAGGCTGTTGGCAAAGAAGTTTCCTGGGATTCTGCGACAAAAACGGCTGTTTTATCCGGAGGCGCGGCAGAACTGCCCCCGGAGGATAAAGAACCAGATGAACCAGAAAACAAGGAAGAAACACAGCAGCCCAGCAGGTGGATTCGGGTGACAAGTAAAACGAGTGCAAAGGGTGGCAGTGTTGAAGTAAAGTGTACAGACATCAGGGAAAATTTAGAAGACGGCAGGCTGGAACTTGACCTTGTATTTGATAATACCGGTTATGGGAATTATGATGTCTGGATAAGTAGATGTTTAATTAATGGAAAAAGAATGGCAACGGAAGACAATGCGTTTGCACATGCATACAGCAATCGGAAAACCAGAGAAACTCTTGAAATCAGGCTGTCTGATTTAGACGCAGCTGAAATTAATAGCATCCATGATATTGAAATTACGTTCACAGGCAGGACAATTGATGGTGGCGAGGCATTTGGCACAGATACTATGAGAATACAGTTTAAGTCCTGATTCTGCGAAATGGAACAGATGCGGAAATGAAACATGAAATACCCCAGCAAATAAAATGTTTGATGGAGAAGCATTGCTTTCTCGGTCAGACGGCTATCTTGCGGGGGTATTTTCATGCACAGATGAAATTCAGCCTTTTTTACGCAGACAGAGGAATATGCATATGGCTGACGCGGCAGTGCCTATGATGAGGGGCAGAGTAACACCATTTGTAATATTCCAGAGCCATTCGAC
>CAMQRG010000143.1 GCA_947036475.1 uncultured Clostridia bacterium | reverse complement strand
AAGGTACGTTATAACAAAGTTTTTGGGTATTACATTGAAATTACGAAATCCAACATCGGCGCTGCGCCGGAACGATATATCCGTAAGCAGACGCTGGCAAACTGCGAGCGCTTTATTACGCCAGAGCTGAAAGAACTGGAAGAACTGATTCTTGGTGCGGAGGACAAAATAACAACGCTGGAATATGACATGTTCTGCGAGATACGGAACGCTGTTGCGGCGGAGGTAGAGCGGATACAGTTTTGTGCTTATATCGTTTCGGTGGCGGACTGCCTGCAGTCGCTGGCGGAAACGGCACAGACGATGCAGTATGTAAAGCCGCTGGTGGACGATGGGGAGTGTATTTCCGTCAAGGGCGGACGGCATCCGGTTGTAGAGAAAATGATGGACGGGCAGTTTATTCCCAACGATGTTTTTTTAGACCAGAAGGAAACAAGGCTGGCAATCATCACCGGTCCTAATATGGCAGGAAAATCGACATATATGCGCCAGACGGCCTTAATTGTGCTGATGGCGCAGATTGGGAGTTTTGTGCCGGCGGAGGAAGCGCATATCGGCATTGTTGACCGCATATTTACACGTGTAGGCGCGTCTGATGATTTGAGTGCGGGACAGAGTACGTTTATGGTGGAAATGACAGAGGTTGCAAATATCCTGCATAACGCTACGGCAAAAAGCCTGCTGATACTGGACGAAATCGGCAGGGGAACAAGTACGTTCGATGGATTGAGCATTGCGTGGGCAGTGCTGGAATATATCGCGGACGAAAAACAGATTGGCGCGAAAACGCTTTTCGCAACGCATTACCATGAGTTGAGCGAACTGGAGGGCAAGCTGCCGGGCGTGAAAAACTACTGTATTGCGGTTCAGGAGCAGGGAGAAGACATTGTTTTCCTGCGGAAAATACAACGCGGCGGTGCAGACCACAGCTATGGTGTACAGGTGGCAAAGCTGGCGGGACTTCCGCATAAAGTAATCCGGCGCAGCGGACAGATATTGAAGCAGCTCAACGCGGCGGATATTACGAAGAAAGCGAAAAAAATTGCAGCGGAATCGAAGGAAAACGCGGAAGAATCGGCAAAACAGATTGATATGTTTTCTGTGGGTGAAAACCAGATGATAGATGAAATTTCAAAGCTGGACGTTATGACAATGACACCCATTGAGGCTTTGCAGAAGTTGTTTGAACTGCAAAAGAAAGCTAAGGGAATGTAAGAAAAGGGAGGGAATCATGCAGAAAATACAGTTGCTGGATTCCAAAACCATCAATAAAATTGCGGCGGGGGAGGTTGTGGAATCTCCGAAATCTGTCGTAAAGGAACTGGCGGAAAACGCTATTGACGCCGGAGCCAGTATTGTTACGATAGAAATACGGGAAGGCGGCGTTTCGCTGATTCGTGTGACGGACAACGGATGCGGCATTCCAAAGGAGCAGGTGAAAAATGCGTTCCTGCGCCATGCTACGAGCAAGATGGCGCAGATTGAGGATTTGGAAAACATTTTTACGCTGGGCTTTCGCGGGGAGGCTTTGGCGAGCATTGCCGCTGTGGCACAGGTGGAAATGGTGACAAAAACTGCCGGAGAAGAAACGGGGACAAAAATCTGCGTCAGCGGCGGAGAAGTGGAAAGCATTGAGGACACAGCCTGTCTGGAAGGGACGAGCATCACAGTACGGAATTTATTTTACAACGTACCTGCGCGGCGGAAATTCCTGAAAAAAACCGCGACAGAAAGCGGGTATGTTTCCGATTTGGTGAACAAGCTGGCGCTGGGACATCCGGAGGTGTCATTTCGCTATCAGAATAATGGCAGCACAATACTGCATACCGCCGGAAACAACGACCCGAAAGCCGCCGTTTTTTATGTGTACGGAAAAGATGCAGCGAACAGCATGCTCCCGATTGCGTACAGACATGGGGAATATGCTGTGACGGGGTTGATTGCAAAACCGCAGTTCTGCCGGGCAAACCGCAGCTATGAAAATCTGTTCATCAATGGCAGGTTTATCAGAAACAGCGTTGTTTCTATGGCTGTGGAAGACGCATATAAAACAAAACTGCTGATTGGGAAATTTCCGGTATTTGTGCTGAATTTGGAGGTTGCACCCGCGCTGGTGGACGTAAACGTGCATCCCGCAAAGCTGGAGGTACGTTTTCGGAACGATGGAGAGGTATATGATTTCTTTTACCAGGCGGTCAGCAGGGCTTTGCAGGATACAACGCTGATTCCAGAGGGGAATCTGGAAAAGAAACCGGTGGGAAAAACAGAGAAACAGCCGGAGCCTGTGCAGGAAATGCTGGCGGAGGGACGGCAGGAGGAAACGGAAAAATTTCCTGTTCAGAAGGAAGACAGCCCGTTTGCTGTGGAGGTATTGCCGCCGTCTGTCCAACCGGAAAACAGGCAGACGGAAAGCCGTACCGTACCGCCAACCAGCACACATGTGTATACAAGCGGAAAGAGCGTAGACCAGCTTTTGAAACGGACTGCGCCAAACAGCGGCGTATCCCAGGCGGCAGAGCCTTATGCAGTGGGGAAACCGCAGGAAAGGCTTGCACCGAAAGCAGAAACGTCTGCCATGGAGGCAGAAAAGGCCGAAGAGAAACAGCCGTTTTTCAAAGATTATCAAATCATCGGGCAGGTGTTCCGCACCTATTGGATTGTGGAGCAGGGCGACAGTCTGTACCTTATCGACCAGCATGCCGCGCATGAGCGGATATTATACGAGGAACTGATGGGACGTTTCCAGCGGGAAAACGTGGTTTCGCAGCGGCTTTTGACGCCTGTTATGCTGCGGCTGACACCATCTGAAACGGAAACCCTGCGGGAAAACCGCGGACTTTTGGAGAGCTTCGGCTTTGAATTGGAGGATTTCAGCGGGACGTTTGCACTTCGTGCTGTGCCAATGCTTCTGCGGGAGCCGGACGGTGTGGGATTCTTTACGGAAATATTGGACAGGCTGGCAGAAGAACGGATACGAAACGTTTACGATTTGAAGCTGGGAACTGTGGCAACGATGGCATGCAAGGCGGCCGTAAAAGGGCATGATGCGATGAGCGCGAAAGAGGCGGAAGCCCTGATTGGGCGACTGTTGGAACTGGAAAACCCGTTTACCTGCCCGCATGGCAGGCCAACTGTCGTTGCATTAAAGCAGTATGATTTGGAAAAGATGTTCAAAAGAATTCAGAATTAAAGGGTGAGGCCGATGAAAAGACCCCTTATTGTTATTGGCGGGCCGACTGCCTGCGGGAAAACTGGATTTTCCATAGAACTGGCGAAAAGAATCGGCGGGGAGGTCATTTCTGCTGATTCCATGCAGGTTTACCGCTATATGGACATTGGTACGGCGAAGGTAACGCCGGAGGAAATGCAGGGTGTACCACATTATCTGATTGACGAACTGGAGCCGGACGAGGAATACAATGTGATGATTTTCCAGCAGAAGGCAAAGGCATATATAGAGGAAATCTGCGGAAGGGGGAAGATTCCCATTCTTGTGGGCGGGACGGGGTTTTATATCAACGCCCTGCTTTACGACAATGATTTTACGGAAACGGAAAACGATACGGCTTTCCGCGAAGAATGTTATGCCCTTGCGCGGGAGAAAGGACCGGAGGCGCTTTATGAAAAACTGAAGCAGACCGACCCGGAATATTCGGCGGAAATTCACGCGAACAATGTGAAACGCGTGACGCGCGCGTTGGAATACCATTATTTGACAGGGGAAAAGCTGTCGGCGCATAACGCGGCGCAAAAACGGAAGGAATCCCCTTATAACGCCGCTGTTTTCATACTGACAATGGAACGGGAACGGCTTTACAGAAGGATTGAGGAGCGTGTGGACAGTATGATCAGACAGGGTCTGGCAGAGGAAGTGCGCGGGCTTTTGGAACGGGGATACCAGCCTGAGATGGTTTCCATGCAGGGCATTGGGTACAAGGAGCTTGTGCCTTATTGTAAGGGGGAATGTACGCTGGAGGAGGCTGTGGTACAACTGAAAACAAACACGCGGCGTTTTGCAAAACGTCAGCTGACGTGGTTCCGCAGACAGATTGACGGGCTGTGGCTGGATATGGACAGGGAAAATTCCAGTGTAATGGAGCAGGCGTTAAGGTATCTGACGGAACTGGGAGTTTGGAAAGGCGAAAAATAACATACAGCGAATGGTTAGCGGAAAATAAGGAAGAATGGAAAGGATGTTTTGGAATGAAAAAATCCTTTATGCAGAAAACGATGACTGCCCTGCTGCTGGCAGCGGTGATGACCTTTGGCGCTGCTGGCTGCGGAAAAGAAAAGGAGAAAGACGACGAACCTGCCGTATCTGCGGAGACAGGGGAAACGGCTCCAACGAATGCGGAGGCGGACATTCCCGAAAAAGAGCCTGCCCCGGCACTGGCGGCGGCATTTCTGACGGCAGACGAACCGCCGGAAATTCAGGCTTCGGCAGCTATTTTGATTGAGGAAACAACAGGAACAATACTGTATGATAAAAACGGCAGGGATAAAATGTATCCTGCCAGCATGACGAAAATGCTGACGGCTTTGATAGCGATGGACTACTTTAAGCCGGAAGAACTGATTACGATTGGACAGGAAGTCAATGAAATTCCATGGGATTCCAGCAAGGCGGGACATAACGCAGGGGAAACCATAACGATGAAAAACGTGATTCGCGGGCTGATGATTCCTTCCGGAAACGATTCCGCAAATGTTGTTGCTTCGGCTGTGGCAAAGCGGGTACAGAACGACCAGAGCCTGAGTTTTGCACAATGCGAACAGATTTTTACAGATTTGATGAATAAAAAGGCACAGGAACTCAACGCGGTCAATTCCCATTTTTCCAATGCACATGGGTATCATGATGAAAACCATTATACCTGCGCATATGACATGGCGTTGTTTTCCAGAGAATATATGAAAAATCCGACACTTGCAGAGATTGCCGGGGAGAAACGTTTTTCCGGTGACGGTGCAGATAATATGTTTGCGGAAAATGACAGCATGCGGACACAGGAATATACATGGTCTGTCTCTTATACACATCTCCGAGCCCACGAGACGCTACGCTATCT
>CAMQRG010000142.1 GCA_947036475.1 uncultured Clostridia bacterium | reverse complement strand
AAATAATTCGGCTCATCATAGCCCACGCGGGCAGCAATGGCATATGTCTTGTCGTCTGTGCTTTTCAGGAGTTCTGCCGCTTTTTCCATGCGTATCCCCGTCAAATAGGAAGTATAGCTTTCGCCCACCTCCCGCTTGAATATCGTTGAAAAATAAGCCGTACTCATATGCAGGTGTCCGCAGAGCATTTCCAGCGAAAGCATGGAATTTTGATAATTCTCCTCAATATATCGCTTTGCCTCCTGAATGATGGTGCGGGTCGTTCCCCTGCGTGCACTGGAAACGCAGCCGCTGACTGAAAAACATACGCCCGAAAGCCAGCAGGCCGTTTCCTCTGCCTCTGTAATGCCGGAAAGCACGCCGTTATAATCGCCGTATTCCCCGAAAATCAGCTGTTCGTCCAGTTCGTATTTCTGCACAACACGCAGGATTACATTCAAAATCCCAATCAGATACGCCTGCACGCCGTTTACCATTGCTCCGCCCTTCATGGGGCGCACAATATTCTCCACACAGGAAAGTATGCTTTCTTCGTCTCCAAAACAGAGTGCATGATTCAATTCCGCTCCTGCCTTGTCATCCAGCCAGAGCATCGCCCTCTGCTGCGGTTCTACGTCATTGATATAAATAACGTCGCCCGCAATGCCGCCGTAAGAAACTGCCTCCCGCGCACTGCTGTAACTCTGCTCAATTTCCTCAATCCGGCTGACAATCCGGCCAATGCCAATAGTCAGCGACTGGTGAAGTATCTTCCTGCTTTCCCGGCAGACGTCGTCCAACAACGTCATCAGCCCCGCAAGAGCTGCCTCGTTTTCCAGCGCGGCAATCACACTCAGACCGGACGGACGATGAAAGCTGATAAATTCGCCCCATTCCGAAAGACGGCTGTCCAAAAGTCTGCGCACAGGCACTGCCGCCATGCTCTGCTCTTTTGTCATGGAAAAAACAGAACCGCCTCCGCCGATGTTAATTTTCAAGGCTGTCCAGCAGTTTCCCTGCATCAGACCCAGACCGTATTCCTCCATGCTCCGTGCAATCTGAGCAGACTCAGCCTTGCCTTTCACCAAATTGCCCAGAAAATTCTCCCGCAGGACGTCCAGATTTTTGGCAAAACTCTCCCGCAGAGCCGTTTCGCCCCGCAGGCGTTCAATTTCCTCATCCAGACTGGCACGCAGCTTTTCCAGTATCTCCGTCAGTTCCCGCGCGTTGACCGGCTTCAGAATATATTCTGTAATATCCAGCCGTATCGCCCGTTTCGCATATTCAAAATCATCATAGCCGGAAAATATCACCAGCCGTATGGAGGGGCGGCTCCTGTGCAGCTCCGCCGCAAGTTCCAGCCCGTCCATATAGGGCATACGGATATCGGTCAGCACGACGTCCGGCTCCAGCAGTTCAATTTTTTCCAGCGCGTCCCTGCCGTTTTCCGCATCGCCGATTACCGTAAAGCCCGTCTTTTCCCAGTCTATTTTTTGTATGATGCTTGTCCGCACTTCTTCCTCATCATCTACCAGCAATATTTTATAGTTTTCTTCCATACGTCCTCACCTGCCTGTTATGGAAATTATAGCAAAAAAGGCGGCGTTATGGGCGCTGCCAAAAGAAATCGTTATTTTCTTCTGACAGGCCGCCTGTTCCGCCGCCCTTTTTCTTGTTATTTTACAGGAATCGTTCCATCTCCGCCCAAAGTTCGTCTACGCCTGTTTTTTTCTCTCCGGAAAAAGGAATCAGCACATCTCCCGCGCTCAGGCCGAGCGTTTTCCGGATTACAGAAAGCTGTTTCGGTATCTGGCTACGGTTCAGCTTATCGGATTTTGTAGCGGCGATAATAATATCGTAGCCATAATGTTTCAGCCACTCGTACATCATCACATCATTTTTCCCCGGCTCATGCCGAATGTCTATCAGCAGTATGATTGCCTTAAGTTCCTCCCGTTTCTGGAGGTATTCCTCTATCATTTTGCTCCATCTTGCAATTTCCGTTTTCGGGGCTTTCGCATAGCCATACCCCGGCAGGTCAACGGCATACATCACACCGTTCACATCATAAAAATTGATAGTACGTGTTTTGCCCGGCTGGGAACTTGTGCGTGCCAAAGCGCGCCGCCCCAGCATGGCATTGATGAGCGTGGATTTCCCCACATTGGATTTGCCCGCAAAGGCAATCTCCGGTCTTCCATCCTGCGGGTACTGCGAAAAATTTGTGCCAACTGCCGCCAGTGAACTGTTCTTTACTTCCATACGCTTTCTCCTTCCGCAAGGGCGGCACGCAGTACATCTTCCATGGTTTCCGCAAGCACAAATTCCAGCCCTTCCTTCGCTTCCTCATCGACCTCTTTCCAGTCTTTTTCGTTCTCCTTCGGCAGTATTACGGTCCTGATTCCCGCTTTTTTCGCCGCAAGTATCTTTTCCTGCAAACCGCCGATGGCAAGTACCCTGCCGCGTATCGTGATTTCCCCTGTCATCGCCACGTCACTGCGTACCTTCGCGCCTGTCAGCGCAGAAAGCATTGCCGTCGCCATTGTCACACCGGCGGAAGGGCCGTCCTTCGGCGTTGCTCCTTCGGGGATATGGATATGAATATCCTTCTTTTTATAAAAATCTTCCTCCAGCCTGAAATCCGCACTGCGGGAGCGGATAAAGCTGACTGCCGCATCTGCCGATTCCTGCATCACTTTGCCGAGATTGCCTGTCAGCTTAAATTTCCCTTCGCCGGGCATTACGTTCACCTCAATGGAAAGCGTTGTTCCGCCGGCTCTTGTCCATGCCAGCCCGCGCACAATGCCTGCCTGCGGCTCCTGATAAATCTTTTCCTGCGTATATTTCCGCACGCCAAGCAGTTCTTCCAGATTCTGTACAGTAACATTCAGGCTCTTTTTCTCTCCCGAAAGCACAACCTTGACCGCCTTCCGGCAGACCGTACCAATAACGCGTTCCAGCTGGCGCACACCAGCCTCACGCGTATATCCGTCTATCATTTCCTCAATAGCGTCCGCGCTGACTTTAATCTGCCGAGCTGTCAGTCCATGGCGTTTTCTCTGCTTGCCCAGCAGATGCTTTTGGGTAATATGCAGTTTTTCCAGAGATGTGTAGCTGCTCAGCTGTATCACTTCCATTCTGTCCAAAAGGGGCTGGGGAATGGTGTCCAGACTGTTCGCCGTACACATAAACAGCACATGGGATAAATCATACGGCTGTTCAACAAAATGGTCCCGGAAAGTATTATTCTGTTCTCCGTCCAGCACTTCAAGGAGGGCTGCGGCAGGGTCGCCATTATGCGAAACCCCCAGCTTATCCACCTCATCTAAAAGCATCAGAGGATTCACCGTTCCCGCCTGTTTCATCGCGTTTATGATGCGCCCCGGCATCGCGCCAATGTACGTCCGCCTGTGTCCGCGAATTTCTGCTTCATCTTTTACGCCGCCCAGCGACATACGGACATATTTCCGATTTAACGCCTTTGCCACAGAACATGCGATTGAGGTCTTGCCTACTCCCGGCGGTCCGACAAGGCAGAGTATTGTCGCATTTTCCTCTGGCGCGTTTTCCCGCACCGCAAGGTACTCCAATATGCGTTCCTTTACCTTTTTCATACCGTAATGGTCTTTGTCGAGTATTTTTGCGGCACGCTCCAAATCAAAAATTTCCTCTGTCCGCTCCTGCCATGGCAGGTTCAGCAGGGTATCAATATAATTGCGGGATACATTGGATTCCGGAGAAGTTACCGGAATCTTCATCATACGGCTGATTTCCCGCTCAATGGCGTTCCATACCTGTTCCGGCGGCTTTTTTTCTTCCAGCCGTTTCCGAAAATCCGCGGCGTCTGCGCCGACTCCGTCCTTATCCCCCAGTTCTTCCTGCAAAACCTTCATTTCTTCCCGCAGAAAATATTCCCGCTGGTTCTGGTCTATCCGCTGTTTCGTTTTGCTTTCAATCTCTTTTTTAATATCCAGAACGGCACGCTCCTGCCGCATTTCCGCCACAACCGCTTCCAACCGTTCTATCGGATTCAATATTTCCAGAAGGTACTGTTTGCGGTGCACCGGAATATCCAGCCCTGTGGCAACAATATCCGCCAGAAGCCCCGGCATCTTTGCCGTTGTGATATTTCCCAAAAGGTCCACAGAAGTCGTATTCGGCACGCGCTTCATATATTCCTCATACTGCTCCACAGCAATCCGCATCAGCGCCAGCATATACGTATCCGGCTCTCCCTCGAAATCCTGCCCGATGGTTGTAATCCTGGCATAATCACAGGAGCCCTTCGGGCGGATATCCTCCAGCCTGCCGCGCTCCCGCCCTTCCACAACAACATGTGTCAAATTCCCCGGCAGTTTCAAAATCTGCTTTACGACCGCCAGCGTGCCAATGCTGTATAAATCCCGTCTGCCGGGCTCCATGACGGACGCGTCCCGCTGCGTCAGCAGAAAAATCTGGTTCGCGTTATCCTCTGCCGCATTGACCGCCGCAAGGGATTTTTCCCGCCCTGCCGGAAGACTGACAATCATATTGGGGAATACCGTCATTCCGCGCAGCGTCAGCATCGGTATAATAATAGACTGTTTTTTCTCCATTTCTTCACCTCATATATCTCCGCTGTTGGGAAAAATTCCTTTTCAGCGGCTGTCTGCTCATTTTACAGCTTATTGTATACCATACCACAAAACCTGCCTACGGTCAAACTTTGTGTCTGCCGCAGCCCTTTCCTCGTTCCACAGAAAGGCTAAATTTTTCATATTTTTCGTTTTTCCTGTTTCCGTTATTCCCTTTCGGGGAAAAATGAGGTAAAGAAGCAAATATTACTTAATTTACTATGATTTTACGTTAAAGTCCAATTCATACTACACCAATTACTACACCAATTTAAGCATACATTCTATATTTTCCATTTCTTTCAACCGTTCTTCTGCTGTTGTATGTACATACAAATCCATGGTTGGATCATTACTATAAAAGTGGACATATATATGCACTACTAGAAAATCTATTAGCCCCTTTATTTATCGCCCATATTAAGTCCAATTTTCAAAGAAGAATTGCATTCTCGCAAAATCTCTGCTAGATAGTGTCTACACAAAATGAATGGATTGTGATAAAATGGAAGTATCTTAAA
>CAMQRG010000141.1 GCA_947036475.1 uncultured Clostridia bacterium | reverse complement strand
GATAGCGTAGCGTCTCGTGGGCTCGGAGATGTGTATAAGAGACAGACTGTGTATACTGCTTCGTCCAAGTCATGGATTAAAATAGTCCCTGTATCGTCCGTCACGTACTCACTGACGGTCTTATCCTCTGTTTTTGTTACCTTGAATTTCGCACCAGAGAGTGCTTCGCCTGTCTGCGCGTCAATTTTCATGATTTGCAGGGAAGGGCGCAGGCGGTTATCAAACTTCACCTCGACGCATTTGTTGGGTTCCAGATAAACGTCCTTGCTTTCCGTTGCAATCAGGTAGCCTTTGGGCGGCGCAAGTTCTGTAATGGTGTACCAGCCCTCGTCAAGCCCCTCCAGCCTGATTTGCCCTGCCTTGTCCGTCATGCCCTCATGCACGATGCTGCCGCCTTTTTTGGCAACGGAAAATTCGGCATTTTCCAGCGGCAGGCCGGTGTCCTCATCGTACTTTTTAATCACAAGCCCCGGCTTTGCGCGGTTCGGGATGCTGATGGTGGCCTTTTTCCCCGGTTCTAACTTAATGCTGTGTGAGGTCTTGTCCAGTATGTACCCGTCCGGCGCGATGATTTCCGTAACCGTATATGTGCCGCTTTTCAGATTACTCAATACGGCTTTGCCCGATGCGTTTGTATACACATCAAAGGAATCATGCCCGCCATCATAAGCCACGCGGAGTGTCGCGCCCGCAAGGGCTTCACCTGTGTCCTGATCTACTTTCGTGACCTCCAATTCTGCCATTTCTTCATTTGCAAACGTGATAACGATTGGCTTCGCGTCTGTGATTTCGATGTCCTTATGGTTATTTTCGTCCAGAACATAGCCCTCCGGCGGCACTTCTTCTGTCACGGATACCGTACCGGAAACATTCTGAATCGTAACCTGTCCGCTTCCGTCAGTAACATAATGTCCAATTGTTGTAGCGTCCACATCGACCTTGAACACAGCCCCAGCAAGCCCCTTCTGCGTGCCTTTGTCCACCTTCAAAATCTGCAAATCAGTGCTGGGGGTTGGCGTATTAGGCGTGTCGGGATTATCCGGCGTTCCTGGCTGGCCTGGTGTATCTGGGTTCGGATCTGTTCCCTTTTCACCATAAACCAAATCTACCCATGAATCGCCGTTATAAGAGGGCAGGGGCGCAACATAATAGTCCTGCTTGTTGGCATGGGATTTTCCAAACAGCACAGCCTTGTTTTCCAGCTTGCCCTTCACGAGCACACGGAACGAGCCGCCATTTCCCGCAGACTCAGCAGGGATTAATACCTTGAATGTTTTTTCAGAGCCATCGAACGTATCTTTTTCATTGTTGTTCGCGTCCGTGACCTTCGCGCCTGCCGGAACATCCCCGTCAATGACTACACGATAGCTTCTAATATCGACATTGCACTCCAACGTATATTCCTGAGAAAGATAATTACTGTCCTTGCTGTCAGGCTCCGCTTTCGGACTTTTGGGGTTCATTGCGAGCCAAGTCCTGTAAACATACTGGTTTGCGCGCCCTTTGGCAACCAAATCCTTCATGGCTTTTTCAACCTTGGCGTTTTGGCTGCCGTTGGCTTTCCAGTCATTCAGGTTGCTGTAATTATCATGAACAACTGCCCAAACAGCCATTTTCGTTGCATAATATGCCTCATATTCTGTGTTGACGCCCAATTCCTGCGGCGTTTTGTAAGGATAGCCGTTCGTGATAACACCCCAGACCGCTGGGTCTGTGTCCTTCTGGTCTGCGTCCACGTCATAGCTTTTCCCCGCAAGGTTTTCCACGCCTGGCTTATTGGGGTTCGCGCAGTAGGCGGGATACTCCTTCCCGTCCTCTGCGCGGTATATGATGATGGTCGCTGCGAAATTGTGTGGGTCAACTACGCCCTTCCATGTCAAAAGCTGCGCACCCTGGCTGCCTTTCGTATATAAATTTACTTTGTTCAGGGCATTGTCTAAAGACGTGCCTGCAAATGCCTGCACGCCTGTTGACAGCAGCATAACTGCCGCCAGAAATGTAGACGTTAATTTTCTCCATGCTGACATTCTTTCAGCTCCTTTCCAATAGAAAAAGGCTCCGTGTTTTTATCACAAAGCCTTTTCCCTCGTAAATATATTTGTTGTTTATTTTTGTGGCAGGATATACCCGACCAGTCTGGAGCCATAGGGCTCTAAAAAATCCTCATAACTTACTGCCTTTACAGAGCCATCATATCCGGGCGTATATGCGTCTTTTTCCGGATCGTCTGCCCCATTGGCATCTGTGTAATATACCGTCTGTGGATTTCCGTTCCTGTCACGTTCCACATACTCAACAAAGCGGACGTGCCCGGGCCAGTCCTTAAATTTGCCCGTTGGCTGGAATACGGCAGCTGCCTGTTCCGGTACTTCTGATAAATCCCTTATGACAACAATCTCCGGATATACCTCTGCTTTGTCTGCCCAGACTTTTGCATTGCCCATATAGGGAAGGGTGATCCCATGCACTTCACGGAAACGTCCCCTCGCATACCATGTGCATTGCCCGTCTGCGCCGCGATACGCTTCTGTAAACTGCATTATCCCGTTTTCGTCCTCCTGCTGGATGTTTGCCAGCACCGCCCCAACCTCCGGGGCTTCTGTCAGCGGGGGAATTGGCTGGAATGGTATTTCTTCCGGCTGTGCCGCAAAGCCTGTGGCCTGTCCTGCCTGCGGGAATGACGCAATGCCTGTATTTTGCTCCATCTGCGCCTGTTCCGCCTTGCGCCAGTAATTCGGGCTGTCCGGCTTCATGTAATCGGGCGTTTTTGCAGGGTCGAAAATCAGTGTAATGACCTTGTTCCCATTTTCATCGCAGGAGATCACTGTTTCCGTATCCCCGATGAAGATATGCTGCGCAAATGCAGGCATTGTCACCATCATGCTCATTACCAGTGCCATCGGAATAAAAAATCTCTTTTTCATAAAACCGCCTTCCTCCTACCCTGCTATTATATCATAGGCTCTCTTTTCGTGCAGCCAAGCCCCTGCTGTCAAATTCGGTTTATTTCTTCTCTGCCGCCTGTACCGCCCATCTCTGCCCGGAAATATTTTCCACACAGGTAATCAGTGTGATCATATTGCGGTCGCTCCAGCTCAGCAAAGAATAATCTGTGTCGGAAATCTTTTCGATGGAATAGACCTCATAGGTACGTTTGCCGTATTTCGTCGTGTAAATGATTTCATCACCATTTTGCAGTTTCCAGATGCCATTCAGATGAGCTGACGAACCTCTGTTGTGGCCCGCGACGCAAACATTCCCGTCCCACGCGCTTGTAAACGTGAAATGCCCGACGCCTTTTTTCATGTTCTCATTCGTTTCACCCTCATAAACGGTGACTTTCAGGTCAAGCTCCGGAATTTTGATTGTCCCGATACTGCCATCGTCATAATACCTTGCCTCGGTGTTCCGCTCACTGCTGTTGCTGCCCTGTATCAGCGATGTGGAGGGGAGCGTCCCTCCCGCACTGCCTGTGCCGCCCATACTGCTTGTACTGTCCGGAATGCTGTTGTAATCAATGCTTGTGTTCGTTACGTTGGACGCATATGTGGATGTTTCGTTGTCGTGGTAAAGGCTGCTCCGCTCGGTCGGGATGTTCCCGCTGAATACGCCATAAGCAGGCGGCAGGTAAGCCGCATCCTTGTTCCGCCGGACATTTTCCAGCTGCGGGCTCCTTGCGGGTTCGTCCGTTGGCGTGGGCTTGCCGAAATCGTCCTTCGTTTCCATGCCGCTCGCGAACTGGTAGTTGAATGAAAACCTGTCCCAGTTATCAGTGCTGTAATCGTTGATATTCACAGTATCCTCACGGCCGTAACCCATACCCTGACCGTTGTTGGCATATGCCGTAGTCCCAATGCTCAGGCTCAGCAGAAATACCATTGCCATTGCAAGTGCTTTTTTCATAGCTTGTGTTCCTCCTTTCTCGGTTTGTTTTGTGTCTGCTTTTTGTCCTCCTTTCCTTACGAAATTTTGTGTGGCGGCATCACCTCCCTTCTGCTGTGCCGGTTCATCTCTGTTTTTCTTTGCTCCAATGCTCCAGCAAATTTAAGATAACCTGTTCCATTTGCTTTGGAGTGTAATCCCTTGGAAAGTATCTCTTAATCTTGCTGCCGCCAAGCGTCAGCTTGATGTCGGCTGCCCTGTCCTCGCTCATAATCTCGGCAATGACTTCCTTTGTCAGCCGGTTTTCCGCGCTGGCTTTTTTCAGCCTTTGCGCCTGGCTGAGGGAGGGGACGCACTCGCCATACTCCATGACTTCCACTAACTGCTGTTGCTCCTCCTTTTTCAGATAGGACACCTCAACTCCGGCATTGAAGGAAATTTCTTTTTCGTCAACCATCTCCAGAATGTCAGGGATCAGTTCCGTTAGACGGATGAAGCGCGCAATTTGATTTCGGCTTTCTCCAACCTGCTCAGCTAGAATTTCTCTTGATTCTTTGCCTCCTAACTTCCGCCCAAGTTGGGCGGAAGTTAAATCCGTTCTTTTTCCTTGTCGCTTCATCGCGTCCAGCTTCATTTTATAAGCAAACGCCTTTTCTGACGGCAATATCGTTTCCCTTTGCAGGTTGCTGTCAACCATGATGATGATGGCTTCATCGTCCGTCATTTCCCTGATGATTGCCGGCATTTCTGCAATGCCCGCCGCTGTGCAGGCATACCGCCGCCGATGCCCTGATACGATTTCATACCGCCCGTTTTCCTTCGGCCGGACGATTGCCGGAACGAGTACGCCATTTGCCTGTATGCTTTCTATGGTATCCTGCATTTTTTCATCATTGCAGACATGGAATGGATGGTTTGGGAAATCGTCCATTTCTGCTATTGCAATCATCTGTACCCGTTCCTGCTGTTCTTCCTGACGTGTTTCTTCGTTTTTGAAAAGATCTTCGTAGGAAGCCAGTTTCAGGGATTCCCCATTATGTTTCATTCCTTATGACCTCCCTCGTGAAATTTTCATAAGCCGCCGCAACCTTGCCCTTCGGTTCAAATGTAAAAATACTCTTGCCGTATGCACTCATTTCCGCACCCTTGATGGAGAAGGGGATTTCTGACTGGAAAATATGGATATTTCCGCCATAGGTCTCCCGCAGAAGTTCCCCGATTTCTTTAGAGAATTTCGTCCGGCTTTGCGTCATGGTCAGAAGTATCCCCTCAA
>CAMQRG010000140.1 GCA_947036475.1 uncultured Clostridia bacterium | reverse complement strand
CGCGCCCGTTTCATACGAAACGTTTACAATTTCCATCTTTTTCGACTTTATTTTAGATAAATCCAAAATGTCATTGATGATGGTAAGCAGCATTTTGCTCGCACCCTGAATATTCCTGGCATTTTCTGCCACATCTTCAGGGATATCCCCCCGCAGTATAATCTCATTCAGACCGATAATGGTATTAATCGGCGTACGGATTTCATGGCTCATGCTGGAAAAGAAATGATTTTCCGCCTTATTCAGCTCCTCAATTTCTTTTTTCTGCTGTTTGGAAAGCTCATTTTCTTTCTCATAAAGCATATTCAGAAACATCAGCAGGACACTCGTCAGCACGCCCACCAGCACAACAGACGCCGCGGAATCGAAAAACGAACGCTCCTGCGTATTCCGCACAACCAATTCCGGAAAGGCGAAGGCAATATAGTAGCAAAGCAGTGTTTCTACGGTACAGAGTGCAAAAAAGAATGCCTTTCGTTTTCCCACCAACGTAATGCTGATATAGATAAAGCACAACACGAACCACTCCGGCATGCCGCTGTAAAACCCGCCTGCCGTAAAAAAGCTGAAAGGAAAAATCAGCAGCAGCAGTATTGTGATGATAGTTGCCCCGCAGTTGATGCAGCCTTTTTTAATGCTGAACTGCGAAACAGCCGTAATCACCAGCAGGCTCACCACCAGCAGCGGCAGGTTGATCCACGTCCTGCCTAGAGACAGTATGAAAATCAACGCAAGCACACAGGTGCCTGTCGCTACGCGGAACATTCGTTCCCGCAGACCAATTTTATGGTCAAATATAATTTCCAGCCATTTCTTTAGCACACCAATGCTCCTCCTATTCCAGTTTTGCAATGCTCTTGCAGACTTCCTCATACAGAAGCAGCAGCTTCAAATGATTCCGGTGGACAAAATCCATGTTTCCAGCTTTCCCCGCCTGTTCGATTGCCCTTGCCAGCTCCGAAAGTCCCTCCGCGCCAATAGTCAAAGACGTACTTTTCAGCGCATGAACTTTTATGATGTAATCCTCCCAGTTGCCCGTTTTATAGAGGGTCAGCAATTCGACTTCCTTCTCTCGGCTGTGCTTCTGGAAGGTATCCAGCATTTCCTTATAAAATTCTTCCTCACCGCAACAGTAGTCCATACCCAGCTTTACATTCAGCCCTGCCTGTTTCAGAGGCGCAAAACGGGGAAATTCGTCCTCTTCTTCCAACTCGATTTCTTCCGGCTCAGGTTCCTCAAGCTGAATTTCTTCCGGCTCAGGTTCCTCAAACTGAATTTCCTCAGGCTCAGCCTCAGGTTCCTCAAGCTGGATTTCCTCTGGCTCAGCCTCAGGTTCCTCAAACTGAATTTCTTCCGGCTCAGCCTCTGGTTCCTCAAGCGGAATTTCCTCTGGCTCAGCCTCAGGTTCCTCAAACTGAATTTCCTCTGGCTCAGCCTCAGGTTCCTCAAACTGAATTTCTTCCGGCTCAGCCTCTGGTTCCTCAAGCGGAATTTCTTCCGGTTCAGCTTCTGGTTCCTCAGGCGGAATTTCTTCCGGCTCCTCCGTTTCCTCGGACTCCGGTTCTTTATTTATCATGCCAAGAAGCATTTCGGCAAGTTCCTGCCCTGCTTTAAGTTCTTCCGGCGTCATCTCTGCAAACTCCGGTTCTTCTGCTTCAGGCAGACTTTCCACAGGCTTCGGTTCATCCTGAATCTCCGGTATTTCCTTTACCTCCTCTGTACCCTGCCGCATTTTTTCCGCAGGCATAGGCGCAGGATTATATTCAATACATTCTTCAGGCAGGGATTTCCGCAGAACACGCTCCAAAACAGCACGTTCGATAGGCTTCGGTATAAATTCGGTAAAGCCTTCGTTGCGGAACATTTCCCGCGCACCGCTGATGGTATTCGCCGTCAGCGCGACGACCGGCAAATCCTCATACATGCCGCCGTTCATCTCTCGGATACGCCGCAGTGTTTCCACACCGTCAAAGCCCGGCATCATATGGTCCAGGAATATCATGTGATAAGGTGTATTGCCGCAGCGTTCCAGAGCCTCCTTACCGCTCTGGCAGGTATCCACCTGTATCCCATAGCTGCCCAGCACTCCTTTGGCAACGACAAGGTTCATTTCCTCATCATCTACCGCCAGAACGCGCACACCCTTACAGGAGAATGGCTTGCGTCCTGCCGCCTGCGCTTCCTCAAAATCATTTTCATCTATTTCGCCATTCAGAAGGTTTGCAATGGAAAGTGCAAAGAATGGCTTGCGAATAATCAACAGCCTGCTGTTCTTTTTCTGCTCGTAATCCCTGTCCACAATCACGCCCACACGGAGTTTTTTGGAAAGTTTTTCATAATACTCCATGTTCCCCTCGTACTCCGTCTGCGCAATAAACACATGGGTCAGGGGGTGTGTATCCAGCAGCTTAAGCAGGCCTTCAAAATTATGCGCCTGATATCCTTCAATCCCAAGCCCATCTACCAAATGATAAATCAGCTTGTCATAATATCCCCGTACTTCATCACAGCTGAAGCGTTCCGGACGGAAATAGCAGGCAATGCACAGCTTTTCCGGATTATCCAGGGAAACCGCAGGGCTGTCGTCCACAACCACCTGCGGAATCGCAATATGCGCCTCAAGCCCCTGCATGTCCTTGCTCTCAAAATGGATAAAGCCGCCCATAGCGTGCAAAAGCCCTCTGGCAATGGGGATACCAAGCCCAAGCCCGCTGGCAAAGCGGCTGCTGCCTGTATCCGCCTGGTAAAAATCATCAAACATCTGGTTCATCTGGGAATCGGTCATACCAATACCCGTATCATAAATGTCGATTGTTAGATTGACGCCATAACTTTCCTTCCGGCAGCCAACACAGACGTTGATACCGCCTTCCTCTGTAAATTTTATGGAATTTTCCACAATGATTTTCAACACATGGGTAATTTTCTCCGAGTCCCCCATCATAACCGCCGGAACCTTCGGGTCGATATCGAACACCATTTCCAGCGGGTTGCTGCCGCCCTGCATCACAGACATTGTAATAACGTCATTCAATACGGAGGTAATCATGTATTCATGCATGGAAGGTGTCAAAGTTCCCTCCACAATCTCCGTATAGTCCAGCATGTTGTTAATCAGACTAGACATGCGCTTGCCTGCCAGCTGGACAGAAAGCATATCCTTTTTGATCTCTGGTGACTTTTCCTTCTCCAGCACAACCTCGCTGATTCCGATAACCATATTGATAGGCGTACGCAGTTCGTGGGATACGTTCGAGAGGAAAACGGCATTCTGCCGCCCTGCCGTTTCCAGTTCCCTGAGCGTCTTATCAAAATCCTTACGTGTTTCCAGCCGCCGGTTGATACGGTATCTGGCAATGGAAAGCGCACCCACCGTTACACAGGCGCCCAGCACAAGGCGCACGACTTCCGTCTCCTCCATATCCGGCGTAATTGTTCCCAGCACCAGCCAGTGATACATCAGTTCCACTACATACAAAACGGCCGTCATAAATAACAGCCGTTTTTTGTCGAACATTGAAAAAACTAAAATCATCATACAGGCAACGGCAGGAATATCAAATAAACTGTTGCTATGTACCCCAAAAAAGAAAAAACCAACCATCAGGAGCCCTGTGCAGAGGTTTTGGTAAAACTGCTCTGAGCCCAGCCGCCCGATGTGGAGAAACCACACCAGTGAATTCCCCACTAAAATAATAGGAATCATCCAAAATTCCCAAGGTATGACGAGCGTCATCAAAATAAGCATAGTGCCAACCACCGTAACGATGGTAGCCAGAAGAAGATGAATACTTGTCTGTTTCCCTTCCCTCATTCCTTCTCAAACTCCTTTGCAACCCGTTTCAGCAGCTCCTGCGGGAAAAACGGCTTTTTCAGATAATTCACTGCGCCCAGCTCTATCGCTGTTCTCACATCATCCTCATATCCCGATGCAGTCAGGAAGATTACAGGAATTTTGATGTCAAATTCTCTTTTCATCCGTTCAAAGGTTTCAATTCCATCCATTTCCGGCATCGCAATATCCAGAAGTATCAGGTCTATTTTCTCTATTCTCAGCTTTCTCAGTGCCGCTTCACCAGATTCAACAAGGACCACATCATACTGCTTCCCAAGAATCATTTCCGTTCTTTTCAGGTTCATTGTATCGTCGTCCACCACTAAAATACGTTTTGCCATTTCGATGCCTCCTATTCTCTCTTAGAGATCTGCAAATCCCCATTATTTTTATTGTAAAACAGGAACACAATAAAGTCAACAGCCACATAAACATTTTGTTTTTCTAAAAATACTATCTGAAAAGCCACCTGTTTTTGGGTAATATTTTTCCTTCCTTAATATATAGAGCAATCATAATGCTCTGAAACAGAATCCGCCCGCTGACGCAGTATCCCCTGCCGTTCTGATTAATATGGCTTTCGGGGGCTTTCTTTCGGCAACGCGCCTGTTTCATTTTCCCCAAAAAAATAAAAATGCCCGAAAAGGCGTTCTGCCATAAGAAAACAAATTTTTCTTATGGCAACGCCCATGGTTCAGACACTTTTCAGTCTGGATTAAAACACTATCGTTTCCATGGTAACGATTCCAGCATCTATCGGTGCGCCGCCCATTGTCGCACCGTCTCCAATGCCGTCCGGCAGGGGTGCTCCCTGTCCAATCGAGGCATCATAAGCCGTCTGCATACGGTCCATTTCGTCTATGAGCTTGAAGTTACTGCTGTTTTTCCAATCCTCCAGCATTCCCATATTGCGTATTCCCTCGTTTTCGGAACGAAGGATACGCCGCCGTCGTGCCATTTCCTTCCGGTATTCCTCCGCTTTTTTTGCTGACTTCCGCTTCAGCGCGCGCTTATAATCCGCCTCTGCCTGTTCCGCCTTTTCTATCTTTCGCATTTTGGAGTTGCATTTCGCAATGAGCTTACGCAGGGAATTGACAACCGCATTGGCCTTCATTGCCTCCGCGCCCTTTGCCCCTGCCGCTGCCATTTTCAGCGAAGAAATCTGTCGGTTTGCCTTGGCAACAACGGAAACCGTCCCCGCTTTATCCCGCGTCATTGCCGCCAGTGCATAGAGGTTTGAAACGCCGCTGGTAAGCATTTTTTTCTGGTTCTGTTTCCAGCGCTCCTGATTTCGTGCGTTGGAAAGCTCAAATTCCTTGAGCATATCGGAAACGCGGTTCAGCTTATGAT
>CAMQRG010000139.1 GCA_947036475.1 uncultured Clostridia bacterium | reverse complement strand
AGGTCTTAAAAGACCCTAAAATCAAAAAAATAAGGAGGCGTTGTAAATGAGTATTTCAGTTTCCCTGCATGGGTGCGAAGGATTTGTAGAACGTAAGGAAATTTTTGCATTGCAGCCGGAGGTGGAACGCTGCCATCATGCACTGCATAACAAAACAGGCAAGGGCAATGATTTTGTTGGCTGGGTCAACCTGCCGGAAGCCTATGATAAGGAAGAGTTCGCCCGCATCAAACAGGCTGCGGAAAAAATCCGGGCAAACAGCGAAGTTTTAATTGTTATTGGTATCGGCGGTTCTTACCTCGGCACGCGCACAGCTTTGGACTTCATTAAAACACCATTTTATAATGAAAAGAAAAAAGATACGCCTGACATCTATTTCGTTGGGAATAATATCAGTTCCGCATACCTCAACGATATTCTTGCCATTTTGGGCGACAGGGATTTTTCTGTAAACGTCATTTCCAAATCCGGTACGACAACAGAGCCCGCCATCGCATTCCGTATCTTTAAACAGATGCTGGAAAAGAAATATGGCAGGGACGAGGCGGCAAAGCGCATTTTTGCTACAACTGACAAGGCCAGAGGCGCGCTTAAGCAGATGTGTGATGCGGAGGGCTATGAAACTTTTGTCATTCCCGATGACATCGGCGGACGTTTTACTGTGCTGACGGCGGTGGGACTGCTGGCAATGGCTGTTGCGGGCGTAGACATTGACAAGGTTATGCAGGGCGCGGCAGAGGCAATGAAGCTCTTTGCGGAGCCGGATATGGAAAAAAATATCTGCTATCAGTATGCTGCTTTGCGTTACCTGTTCTACAAGCAGGGCAAAAGCATTGAAATACTGGCGAACTATGAGCCGCATCTGACCTCTTTTGGTGAATGGTACAAGCAGCTGTTTGCAGAAAGCGAGGGCAAGGAGCACAAGGGCGTGTTCCCTGTTACGGCAAATTTCTCGACCGACCTGCATTCCATCGGGCAGTTCATTCAGGACGGCGGACGTTATTTCTTTGAAACGGTGCTTTGGTGCAAAGAGCCGAAAACAGCCGCTGTGATTCCGTTTGACGAACAGGACGGCGATGGCATGAACTTCCTTGCGGGCAAGGAAATGCAGTTTGTCAACAGCAAGGCGTTCGCGGGAACGCTGCTGGCGCATATGGACGGTGGCGTACCGAATATTGTTGTTGAAATAGATAAAATGGACGAATGGCATTTTGGCGCGCTGGTGTATTTCTTCGAGAAGGCAGTCGGTATCAGCGGCTACCTGCTTGATGTGAACCCGTTTGACCAGCCGGGTGTGGAGGCATACAAGAAAAATATGTTTGCACTGCTTGGCAAGCCCGGATATGAGGATATGAAGGCGGAACTGGAAAAACGTCTCAGCTGAGCGAAACGCAGCTGCATTAAACATTGTTACAGTAAAAACAAAAAAATGGAAGGTTTTACCATGCCTTCCATTTTTTTGTGTAAATTTCCATGCATAGAGTTTTATTTACATTTTGCCGGGTTTCGGGTATAATGGAAACATTAAGTATTGTTTTTAGGTTTCCGAAAGGAGCAGCGGGACAATGGATAAAAGAATTTTGATCGTAGATGATGAAAAAAATATCAGGGATATTATTATATACAACCTGAAAAAAGAGGGTTACCAAATCCTTCAGGCGGCGGACGGAGAGGAAGGCGTGCGCCTGGCAATGGAGGAGGAGCCCGACCTCATACTGCTGGATATCATGATGCCGAAAATGGACGGTTATGAAGCCTGCAAAAAAATTCGCGAGAAGAAAAACATGCCCATTATCATGCTGACGGCGCGCGCGGAGGAGGTTGACAAGGTGCTGGGGCTGGAGTTTGGCGCAGATGATTATGTGACGAAGCCGTTTGGTGTGCGGGAACTGATGGCGCGGGTCAAGGCAAATCTGCGGAAAGCGGCATTCAGAGCAGAGCCTGCTGTGGATACACCGGCGGCCGGCGGCGCGTTTGAGCGGCTGGACCTAAATCCTGACCGCTACGAAGTACGAAAAGACGGAAAGATTATTGACCTGACACTGCGGGAATTTGAACTTCTGAAGTTCCTTTCCGGACAAAAAGGGCAGGTTTTTTCCCGAGAAACCCTTCTGGAAAAGGTCTGGGGCTACGAATATTTTGGGGACGTGCGGACGGTGGACGTGACTATCCGCCGTTTACGTGAGAAAATTGAGGATGACCCCGGTAAGCCGGTTTATATTCTGACAAAAAGAGGCGTTGGTTATTACTTTGATTGCTGAGAAAAGCGGGGGCGGAACATTTGCGCAGTATAAAATGGAAACTGATTGCGATGTACCTGGGGCTGGTGCTGATTGTGATGATCGTCAGCGGGACATATATCCTTCTGAGCCTTCGCAATATTGAGATTGACAAATCCAGGGCGCAGCTGGAAAGCTACGCGGAAAAAATAAATGAACAGGTGGTCGAGAGCGTCGGGGAAGAAAATTTCCAGGCGGAGCTGATGAAAACGGTCACGAACGCCGTAGGAATACAGGGGAACATACTGGACGCCAACGGCGATACGATTGCGTCTACAACGGAACTGAAAGCACCCTATCCGACCTATACAGATCAGGCGATTATTGCCGCCATGAACGGCATGACGTCTTTTTCCTCCGGTAAGCGCAGCACGGATTCTCTTGGTCTGCTGAAGGAATGGATGAGTTATGCCATGCCGGCGCAGGCGGATGAGGACGGCAGGAATTACATCGTTTATACGCGGTTGGACGCGGGCGATATGCAGGACAGTTTGAACCAGACTACACAGACCATCGTGGCAGCTGTGGCGATTGCACTGTTTTTGGCTGCTATCATGGGCTATGTGTTCGCACAGACGCTGACAGGGCCCATACTCGCGCTGACAAAGGGCGCCAAAAGCCTTGCCGAAGGCGGCGGGTTAAACCAGAGCCTGAAGGTGCGCAGCAGTGACGAGATTGGGCAGCTGACGAGCAGCTTTAACTATATGGCTTCGGAACTGACGAAAAATATGTCGGAAATTTCGCGGGAAAAGAACCGTTTGGAAATCCTTCTGCACAATATGAGCGACGGCGTCATATCCTTCAGCAAGGACGGCGACCTGATGCTGGCAAATGCCGCGGCTACAGAAATGCTTGGCTTGGAGGAGATGACAATGGATTTTTCCCAGTTTATTCGTGCGTACGATATCAATTCGGCCGTTTATCTGGATATGGGGAGCGAACCATCTAAAAAAGTTATCTTCCCTGTGGGAAAACAATTCATTAACGCCAACTTTTCGCCGTATTATGATACGGCGGGACGCATCGAAGGTGTTGTAGTTGTTTTGCAGGATATTACCGAGCAGAAAAAGCTGGACGATATGCGCAAAGAATTTGTGGCAAATGTTTCTCATGAGCTGCGTACGCCGCTGACGACGGTGAAAAGCTATACGGAAACGCTCATTGAAGGGGCTATTGAGGACAGAGAAATTGCACTGGATTTTCTTGGCATTATTGACAGCGAGGCAGACCGCATGGCGTTCCTTGTGCGGGATTTATTGCAGCTGACGCGTTTTGATAATAAGCAGGTACGGCTGGATATTACGGAAATCGAAATGAACGAATTTTTGAATATTACGGTGCGGCAGAATAAAATACATGCCGAGGCGAAAAATCAGGACCTGTCGTTTGAGCCGTATCCGCATGATGTTGTGGTCTATGGTGACAGGGACAGAGTAGGGCAGGTTGTAAACAACATCGTGACGAATGCCATCAAATACAGTCTTGAACAGGCGAAGATTCGCATTTATATCAGGGAAGATGCACAGTATTACAAAATATCTGTGCGGGATACCGGCATGGGAATCTCCCGCGAAGACCTGCCGCGTATATTTGAACGTTTTTACCGCGTGGATAAGGCGCGCAGCCGCGCCATGGGCGGTACAGGGCTGGGGCTTGCCATTGCGAAAGAGATTATGGAGGGCCATGGCGGGCGTCTGACTGCCGAAAGCGAATATGGGAAAGGAACGGTTATGACGATGTGGTTCCCGAAGGAGCGTCCCGTTCTGCATTATGAGGAGGATGAGGCATGATTATTAAAATCTATACTTTTTTGTCTGTATTTGTTTCTGTTTATATATTCAAGAGTAGCATAAAATATGCACCTTTACCATAAATTTATGGAATAAAATCCATTAAAAACGCCTAATCAAAATGTATGCTTTTTGACAAAAAAAGAGTTTGTACACAAGTTCTGTGGACATATCTCCTGATTTGTGTTATGGTATTGTAAGCCATACAGTTTTCTAATATACAGGAGATTTGCAGATAAATGCCTGCTGTGGAGAATGGCGGGCGGCTGGGAAAGCAGGGCTTTTATGGAAAGGCGCGAAGCATTGTGTTCCAAATAAAGCAGGTTTTGTTTTCGGGCCTTGCGGGAAATAGATTTCTGGAGCATTGATACGGCAGAAAAAGGAAGTGTGGAAAGATGAAAAAAAGTATCCTGGTCGTAGATGATATGGAGCTGAACCGCGCAATTTTGTGCGAGATTTTTCGGCAGGATTATCACATGATTGAGGCGGAAAATGGTGAGGAAGCATTAGAATGCATCAAAGGAAAGGAAAACGAACTGGCAGCGGTTTTGCTGGATATAGTCATGCCTGTTATGGACGGCTTTGCCGCTCTGGAACAAATGAACCAAACTGATTTCACAAAAAAAGTACCGGTTTTTTTGATTACGGCGGAAAATACGGAAGAATCTACGATAAAAGGCTATGAAATGGGCGTTATGGACGTGATTGGCAAGCCCTTCGTTTCGCATATCGTAAAACGGCGTATTGAAAGCGTGATTGAGCTGTTCCATATCAGGGATAAGCTGAGCAAAAAAGTTGATATACAGGAACGCGAACTGGATGAAAAACGGAAGGAACTGGAATCCCTCAACCGCGCGCTTGTAGAAACGCTGGCGACTGCCATCGAATTCCGAGACTGCGAATCTGGCGACCATGTCCGCAGGATTCATGATTTTACGCTGTTCTTCCTGAATAAAATGGAATTCAGCAAGGATATGAATGCGGTGCAGAAAGAAGAAATTGCTACGGCGGCAATCCTGCATGATGTTGGTAAAATTGCGATTCCGGATAATATTCTGAACAAACCAGGAAAGCTGACAAGCGAAGAATTTGAGATTATGAAAAGCCATACGGTGCAGGGG
>CAMQRG010000138.1 GCA_947036475.1 uncultured Clostridia bacterium | reverse complement strand
TACACGTAAGGAGTCGTCGGCAGCGTCAGATGTGTATAAGAGACAGATATTTCCTTTGCCGCTCGGATTTCCTCCACGGGGTCACCCGTCAGAGAAACGCGTATTGTATCGCCAATACCCATTGCCAAAATCGTGCCAATGCCAACTGCGGATTTTACAGTGCCGACGTATGGCGTCCCTGCCTCCGTAATCCCTACATGGACAGGATAAGGAATCGCCTCCGAAAGCAGACGGTATGCCTCTATGGAAAACGGCACATCTGATGCTTTGATGGACACAACAATGTCATAAAATTCATATTTTTCCAATATGCGGACATGCTTCAGCGCACTCTCCACCAGCCCCGCTGGTGTAACTCCGCCATATTTTTCCAGAAGTTCTTTCTCCAGCGAACCACTGTTCACGCCAATGCGAATCGGAATTTTCTTTTCCTTTGCCATTGTTACAACCTGACGGACGCGTTCCTCGTCCCCGATATTGCCCGGGTTGATGCGCACCTTATCAATGCCAAGCTCCATAACCCGCAGTGCAAGGCGATAATCAAAATGTATGTCTGCAACAAGCGGGATATGGATTTTCTTTTTGATTTCGCCAATTGCATCTGCCGCTGCCATATCCGGCACAGCGACCCGCACCAGTTCACAGCCCGCATTTTCCAGTGCCAAAATCTGTGTTACAGTCGCCTCAACATCTCTTGTATCCGTATTACACATAGATTGTATACAAACAGGTTGTCCGCCGCCAATCCTCAGGCTTCCTATTTTAACTTCCTTTGTTTTTTTTCTCTCCAAAGCTCTCACCTTTTATCCATTCCGCAAAACGCCTGAAACGGAAGAACAAACCGCCCTTCCGTCAGTGTTGCGCCGTATTATTTTATGAATATTTTCATAATATCCCCGTAAATCACAAATACCATTAGCAGCATCAGGAACATGAATCCCAAAAACTGCAGTTTGCCTTCCGTTTCCAATTCCATCGGTTTCCGCCGTACAATTTCAATCAACAGGAAAAGGATTTTCCCACCGTCCAGCCCCGGAATCGGGAACAGATTCAGCACGCCCAGGTTTGCACCCAGTATTGCACCGATATAAACCACATTTTGTATCGCGGCTTTCAGGCTGTATTCCAGCCCGGCTTCATAGCCGTCTCCCACCATTTTGAAAATGGTAATTGGTCCGCCAAATTCCTCCTGAGACGCCGTAAATGTAAACACCTTCGCCAATCCCTGTGCCGTCATCTTGACATAGTTCAGCATAGAAAAATAGCTGTAATATGCTGTATCCACAAAGCCCGCGTCTTGATAGCCTTCTACGGGTTCCGTAAGGAGCCCTGTGTAAATTTCCGGAGAAAAACCAATCAAAAATGTCTGCCTTTCCTCGTTATATTGGGGCGTCAGTTCATAGCGAAGCAATTCGCCGTCCCGCAGTATTTCCAGTTCAATCGGTCTGCCGCCATTTAGATATAAAATATTTTGCAGTTCATCATAAATATGGATGCGCTGACCGTTTATACGCCTGATCTCATCGCCCGCTTGCAGACCGGCCGCCTGTGCGGGAGAATTTTCCGAAACTATTCGTATTTCCGGCTTTGCTATATAGCTGGTACAGGACAGCCCAAAGAGCATCACAAAAGCCAGCAGGAAATTCATTAGCGGTCCTGCCGCCATTACTGCCAGCCGCACACCGGCAGACTTATTAAAAAAAGAATTCGGACCAATGCTTCCCTCATCTGTTTCGCCTTCCATACGGCAGAATCCACCAAAAGGCAGTGCACGGATACTGTATTCCGTATCACCTTTCAATCTGGAAAACAGCTTTGGTCCCATACCAAGCGAAAACTCCTGCACACATATTCCGCTTTTTTTAGCTACGATAAAATGCCCAAATTCATGGGCAATCACCAGTACGCTGATTAAAATGATTGTAATAATCAAAGAGGAAACCATTTTACCCTCCCATATTTGTCAGAATACAAATTTTGACGCACAGGCTCTTGCCCATGCATCTGCCTCCAACAAATCTTCTAATGTATATTTATATTTGACAGTATATGCGTCCATAACGTTTTCTATCAGTAAAGGAATCTGTAAAAAAGAAATCTCTCCTTCCAAAAAGCGCGCAACTGCCACTTCATTCGCGCCGTTCAGCACAGCAGGCAGCGTCCCGCCTGTTTCAAGAGCCTGATATGCAAGAGTCAGGCAACGGAACGTTTCCCTGTCCGGTTTTTCAAATGTCAATGTATTCCGCGCAAAAAAATCAATCTTTGGGAAAGAGTTTTTCAGACGCATGGGATACGTCAACGCATACTGTATCGGCACCCGCATATCCGGCTCACCCATTTGTGCAATAACGGCCCCATCTTCATATTCCACAGCAGAATGAATAATGCTCTGCGGATGCACCAAAACCTCGATTTGTTCCGTTTCCACGCCGAACAGCCATTTTGCCTCCATCACTTCCAGCCCTTTATTCATCAGCGTTGCAGAGTCTATGGTAATTTTCTTTCCCATAGACCAATTAGGGTGGCGCAGTGCGTCCTCCGCTGTTATGGCTTGCAGTTCTTCCCGCTTTTTCCCGCGGAACGGTCCACCGGACGCAGTCAGCAGGATACGCCGGACTGCGTTCCCTTCATTTCCCTGCAGGGACTGAAAAATCGCAGAATGTTCGCTGTCCACAGGATAAATAGAAACGCTGTTCTGCCGCACAAGATCCATCACAAGCTGCCCTGCGGAAACAAGAGTTTCTTTATTTGCCAGCGCAATATCTTTTCCGGCAGCTATCGCGGCAAACGTCGGCTCCAACCCAACATTACCGACAACAGACGTGACAACAGTCTGCACGCCGTCCAGCGTTGCTGCGGCTTTCAATCCTTTCATACCGGCGCATACCCTGATATCTGTATCGGCAAGCCTGCTTTTCAACAACTCCGCTTTTTTTTCGTCCATTACTGCTACAAGTTCCGGACGGAACTTCCTGGCCTGTTTTTCCAGCAGGTCAATATTCTGATTACCGGAAATCGCCGCAACGCGAATGTTGCCAAGTTCCTCCGCAACCTCGAGCGTCTGTGTACCAATTGAGCCTGTTGAGCCAAGTACTGCAATCGTTTTCATTTATTTCCACCTCTAGTTTGGCTTAATCTCTATTAAAAAAATCATAATGTAATATACCGCGGGAGCTGTCAGAATCACGCTGTCAAAACGGTCAAGCACACCGCCATGTCCAGGTATCAGCTTACCGAAATCCTTAATGCCCGTCAGACGTTTCATTGCGGAAGCGGCCAAATCACCAATCTGTGCCAAAAAAGAGCCGAAAAAGCCTGTCAAACCGCAAAGCAGCAGGATATTTACGCCTTCCAGCACATAATACCGACTGATCCACAATCCGTATGCCAATGCAAGGAGTGTTGCTGTCAAAATACCGCCAATCGAGCCTTCTATTGTCTTTTTTGGACTGAGGGCTGGCACCAATTTGTGCTTGCCAAATGTCACCCCTGCAAAATACGCACCTGTGTCACAGCCAAACGCCGCAATAAACGCCAGCCATACAAACAGTTTGCCATAAGTATACTCCCGTATCAGATATACATGAGAAAGCAGAAAAAATGCATAAAAAAAGCCGAAAAAGCCCGTCATTCCTTCCAAAGCATTCGTTTTTCCATAGCAGACTACCGTATATATCAGCAGCACAACCAGAAAAATGGACACAAAAATATTGAAATAATTGTCCCCATGTATTATCTGTTCCAAAAACACTGCATAAAAAATGGCAAAAGCATATCCAATCATATGCAGCCCCCTGTTTTCCCTGGAAAACGCATGATAAAATTCATGCATACCAATCAGCCCCAGAATGCCCACAGCCGCTTTCAGCCAGATTCCCCCGCTGACCACAACAAAAATCAAAAGCGGAAGCAGTAAGACTCCGGAAAGGATTCTTGTTTTCATACTCCAATCCTCCTTTTTATCTTCCGCCAAAGCGGCGTTCTCTGTTCTGATAAGCAAAAACAGCTTTTTCCAGTTCCGTCTTTGTGAAATCAGGCCAGAGCGTATCGCAGAAATAAAATTCAGAATAAGCCGCCTGCCAAAGCAGGAAATTGCTGATTCTCTCCTCGCCGCTGGTTCGGATGACCAGTTCAGGGTCAGGCGTCCCAGCCGTATCCAGATATCCGGCGATACATTCCTCTGTCATTTCTTCCGGTAAAAGACGCCCTTCCACAGCCTCCTGTGCCATTTTTGTCATTGCCCGTCGCAGTTCATCTCTTCCGCCGTAGTTTAACGCGATATGAACAAATAACCCTGTCTTTTCCTTAGAAAGCTGCTCAATCTCCAGTATTTGCTTCTGAATATCTGCATCTAAGCGGTTGATATCTCCAATTACATTCATACGTACATCATCTTTTATGAATTTTTTGAAATAATTCTTCAAATACTGGCGCAGCAAATTCATGATTGCATCTACTTCCTCCTGGGAGCGTTTCCAGTTTTCCGTCGAAAAAGCGTATACCGTCAGATGTTCAAGACCTAGTTCACGTGCTGCGGAAATGATTTTTTCCAGTGTTTCTGCGCCAGCCTTATGCCCTGCCTTCCTCGGCAGTCCTCTTTTTTTTGCCCATCTGCCATTGCCATCCATAATAATTGCAATATGCTTCGGCATTTTTTCCGCTGACAGCGGAAATCTGCCGGCATCTTTTTCCAAAGCCATAGTTTCCTCCCAAATCAACCCATTCTCTTTATTCCATCTGTCTGCTCCACAAGCCTTTGCGTAAAACGCTTTCGCTACGCAGTATTGTATTCATTGGTTTGCCTTTTGCAAGCTCATCTACCAGCTTGTCCAGATAACGGATTTCACGCATAAGGGGCTCCTCGATTTCCTCCACCTTTACGCCGCATACCCTGCCTTTAATCAAAAACCTGTTTTCATTTGGAGCAGGTGCATTACGGAAAAAATCGCCATAAGAAATGCCCTTTCCCGGCATTGTGTTCAGTTCCGGCTGGGAATATCCCGTCAGCCAGCATATTGTCTCGTCTACTTCCGCTTTTGTTCTGCCTTTTTTCACAGCCTTATTAACAAGGCAGTCGTAGACCTTATCAAAACTCATTTGATAAACTTTCTCAAAATTCAATAGAATATCCTCCAAAACTCTTTTTGCCGGATGCTTAGAACGACGGGGAACACAGGTTTTTCTGTCTCTTATACAC
>CAMQRG010000137.1 GCA_947036475.1 uncultured Clostridia bacterium | reverse complement strand
GTTTACAACCTCAAAATTCTCCTTCAGGCTTTCCGCCGTCGGCAGTCCGTCTGCGTCATATTCCGGCTTCAAAAGCACAACGTTATGCCCTGCCGCCTTAAATTCCGGGGAAATAATATTATGGATATTTTCCGTAGTCACCGCAAAGGAAACCAATGTCGGCGGCACGTCAATCTGTTCAAACGTCCCGCTCATGGAATCCTTTCCGCCGATTGCCGCAATTTCCAGCCCTTTCTGCGCCATAAACGCGCCCAAAAGCGCAGCCAGCGGCTTGCCCCAGCGTCTGCCGTCTTTCATGGGCTTCTCAAAATATTCCTGGAAGGAAAGATAAACTTCCTCAAACTTCGCGCCTGTTGCAATCAGCTTTGCCACAGATTCCACAACTGCCAGATATGCGCTGTGGTACGGGCTCTTTTCCGCAATAAACGGATTATATCCCCATGCCATCAGGGAACAGGTAGAAGTATCCTTTTTCTCCGCAGAAACCTTATTTACCATCGCCTGAATGGGTGTGCGCTGGTTTTTGCCGCCAAACGGCATCAGCACTGTACCCGCGCCGATGGTCGAGTCAAAACGCTCGGAAAGCCCGCGCTTGGAGCAGACGTTCAGGTCTGCCGCCAGTTCCAGATAGCCTTTTTTGAAATCTGCCGGTATTTCCTTCGCAAATGCCTGAGGTGCGTCAGGCGTAATATCGATGTGTTTCTCCGCACCGTTGGAATCCAAAAATTCGCGGGCAATATTTACAATCTTTTTCCCGTTCCAGTTCATCACAAGGTACGGATGTTTCGTCACCCTCGCAACAACCGTTGCCTCAAGGTTTTCGCCGTACGCCAGCGCTTTGAAGCGTTCCACGTCAGCCGCCGCAACAACAACTGCCATTCTCTCCTGAGATTCGCTGATTGCCAGTTCCGTACCGTCCAGCCCATCGTATTTCTTCGGAACAGCATTCAAATCAATTTCCAGACCGTCCGCCAGTTCGCCGATGGCAACGGAAACACCGCCCGCGCCAAAGTCATTGCACCGCTTAATCAAACGGGAAGCTTCAGGGTTGCGGAACAATCTTTGCAGCTTTCTTTCCTCCGGCGCGTTGCCCTTCTGCACCTCTGCGCCGCAGCTTTCCAGAGATTCCAGCGTATGCGATTTTGAGGAGCCAGTCGCGCCGCCGCAGCCATCGCGCCCTGTTCTGCCGCCCAGCAAAATCACGATATCTCCGTCAATGGGACGTTCGCGCCGCACGTTTTCCGCCGGAGCCGCACCAATGACCGCACCAATTTCCATACGTTTTGCCACGTAACCATCATGGTAAAGCTCATCTACCTGTCCGGTTGCCAGACCAATCTGGTTACCATAAGAACTGTACCCTGCCGCCGCCGTAGTCACAATCTTCCTCTGCGGCAGTTTGCCCCGCAGTGTTTCGGAAACAGGCGTAAGGGGATTGCCCGCACCCGTCACACGCATCGCGGCATATACATAGGAACGCCCGCTCAGAGGGTCGCGGATTGCTCCGCCCACGCAGGTTGCCGCGCCGCCGAACGGTTCAATTTCCGTCGGGTGGTTATGTGTTTCGTTTTTGAACAGAAGCAGCCATTTTTCTGTACCGCTTTCCGTTTCCACGTCAATTTTTACCGTACAGGCATTGATTTCCTCGGATTCGTCCAGCTTCTCCAGCTTGCCCTGCTGTTTCAGCAGTTTTGCCGCAATCGTGCCCATATCCATCAGGTTAATGGGCTTCGTCCGCCCGATTTCTTTCCGCACCGCAAGATATTCATTATATGCCTTTTGCAGCAGCTCGTCCTCAAAACGAATGCTGTCAATCGTTGTCAAAAATGTCGTATGGCGGCAATGGTCGGACCAGTAAGTATCAATCATTTTGATTTCCGTAATCGTAGGGTCACGCTGTTCGCTCAGGAAATAATTCTGACAGACCTTTATGTCGTCCAAATCCATCGCCAGCCCGTTTTCCGCAATGAACGCCTGCAAAGACGTTTCGTCCAGACTGCGGAAACCGTCCAGCACAGCGACCTCCGTCGGGATTTCATATTTTACGTCCAGCGTATCATATGCTTCAAGAGAAGCCTCCCTTGCCTCAACAGGATTGATAACATATTTCCTAATTTCCTCTACTTCCTGCTCCGTCAATTTCCCATAAAGCAGGTAAACCTTCGCCGTACGCACAAGCGGACGTTCCTGTTTGGAAATAATCTGGATACACTCCGCTGCGGAATTTGCCCGCTGGTCGAACTGCCCCGGCAGATATTCCACCGCAAACACCTTCGCGCCGTCCGTAGGAATCTCCTCCCGCAGATCGTCCAGCTGCGGTTCGGAAAATACAGTTTTTTTGCAGTATTCAAACAAATCCCTGTCAATCCGCTCCACATCATAACGATTCAGAAGGCGCAGCCCTTCCAGACCGCTGATTCCCAGCAGATTCACAATGTCCGCGCGCAGGGAGTCCGCCTCAGCAGCAAGCCCTGCTTTTTTCTCTACATATATTCTGTAAACCATGCTTATCCCTCCGCTGCAAGTGCCTTTTGCCCGATGTCTTTCCTGTAATATGCATTGTCAAACTGTACCGTTTTTACCGTTGCATATGCCTTTTCAATCGCCGCCGCCAGCGTGTCCGCCGTTTCTGTCACGCCCAGCACGCGCCCGCCGTCTGTCAGCAGCTGCCCGTCCTTTATTTTCGCTCCCGCAACAAAAATCTGACTGCTGTTTTCCGGCAGGCGAATCGGAAAATCCTTTTCATAGCTTTTGGGGTAGCCCTCCGAAGCCATAATGACACAACATGCAGAACCCGCGCCGAATTTTACTTCTGCCTGTTCCAGCGTACCAGCGGAAACATGACGCATAATGTTCAGCAGGTCACTTTCCAGCAAGGGCAGAACAACCTGTGTTTCAGGGTCACCAAAGCGGCAGTTATATTCAATGACCTTCGGTCCGTTCGGCGTCAGCATCAGGCCAAAATACAGGCAGCCTTTGAATGTGCGCCCTTCTTGATTCATTGCCGCCATTGTCGGCAGAAAAATTGTTTCCATACACTCTTTTGCAACTTCCTCTGTATAATACGGATTCGGTGCAATCGTACCCATGCCGCCGGTATTCAGACCTTTATCGCCGTCCAGCGCGCGCTTATGGTCCATAGAGGATACCATAGGCTTTATGGTTTTCCCGTCCGTAAATGCCAGCACAGAAACCTCAGGGCCAGTCAAAAATTCCTCAATCACAACATGGTCGCCGCTCGCGCCAAAAATCTTATCCTGCATCATGGAGCGGACAGCATCTTTCGCCGCTTCTCTCGTTTCCGCAATCACAACGCCCTTGCCCAGCGCAAGACCGTCCGCCTTTACAACAGTCGGAACAGGCGCGGTTTCCAGATAAGCCAGTGCTTTTTCCATATCGTCAAACACAGCGTATTCCGCCGTAGGAATATTATATTTTTTCATAAGGTCTTTTGAAAAAACCTTGCTCCCCTCAATAATTGCCGCTTTTTTATCCGGTCCAAAGCAGGGCACACCGATTTCCTCCAGAGCGTCTACCATGCCCAGCACAAGCGGGTCGTCCGGTGCAACTACGGCAAAGTCAATGCCTTTTTCCTTTGCAAATGCCACAGCACCCGCAACATCTTTTGCCGCAATATCCACGCATACCGCGTCAGCCGCAATGCCGCCGTTGCCCGGCAAAGCATAAAGCTCTGTAACCTCCGGATTCTCCTTTATCTTTTTGACGATAGCATGCTCTCTGCCGCCGCCGCCAATAACCATTACTTTCATCATTCTCCCCCTTTCAGTGATGGAACAGGCGCATACCTGTAAACGCCATTGCCATGCCAAACCTGTCGCACGCTGCAATTACATTGTCGTCCCGAATAGAACCGCCCGGCTCTGCAATATAGGAAACACCGCTTTTCGCCGCGCGCTCAATATTGTCGCCAAAGGGGAAAAACGCATCACTGCCCAGCGCAACGCCTTTGATTCCGGCAAGGTAATCTTTCTTTTCTTCCTTTGTCAGCGGTGCGGGCTTCTCTGTAAACAGCGTCTGCCATACGCCTTCCGCCAATACGTCCTCATAGTCATCGGAAATATAAACGTCAATCGTGTTGTCGCGGTCGGGACGTCCAATCTGCGGCAGGAATGGCAGATTCAATACCTTTTCATGCTGACGCAAATGCCAGATATCCGCCTTGTTGCCTGCCAGCCTCGTGCAGTGGATTCTGGACTGCTGCCCTGCGCCAACGCCGATAGCCTGTCCGTCTTTCGCAAAACATACGGAATTGGACTGCGTATATTTCAGCGTAATCAGTGCGATAATCAGGTCACGCTTTGCGTCCTCCGGCAGTTCTTTATTTTTTGTTACAACATGCTCCAGCAGTGCGCGGTCAATCTTGAAATTGTTCCTTCCCTGCTCGAATGTTACGCCGTAAACCTGTTTTTTCTCCTGTTCCTCCGGCACATAGTCCGGGTCAATCTTTACAATATTATAGTTCCCGTTCCGTTTGCTTTTCAGAATTTCAAGCGCGGCATCTGTATATCCCGGCGCAATGATGCCGTCGGAAACCTCCCGCTTAATCAGCCTTGCCGTTGTTTCGTCGCAGATATCGCTCAAAGCAATCCAGTCCCCAAAAGAAGACATTCTGTCCGTCCCTCTTGCGCGGGCATAGGCAAGTGCCAGCGGAGAATCGTCCAGCCCTTCGATGTCGTCCACAAAGCAGGCTTTTTTCAACGCGTCACTCATAGGCGTGCCGACTGCCGCAGAAGTCGGGCTGACATGCTTAAAGGACGTAGCCGCAGGCATTCCCAGCGCGTCTTTGATTTCCTTCACCAGCTGCCAGCTGTTGAACGCGTCCAGAAAATTGATATAGCCGGGTCTGCCGCATAAAATCTCAATCGGCAGTTCCGCACCGTTTTCCATATAAATTTTTGCCGGCTTCTGATTCGGGTTGCAGCCGTATTTCAGTTCAAATTCTTTCATTCTTAAAATCCCCCTTTGTCATCAGGCTGTCAGACTTTCCGTTCTCCTGTCAGTTCTTTTCTCCATATCATTTCTGATATATCCTTACTGGTATTTGTTTATCATTCTGTTTTCCACCGCACCGGTTTTCAAATCTGTATATCTCACATAAAGGGAAATCTTATTCTGTTCGTTCAGCCCTTCCCAAATTTCTTTTGCAAATGCGTCAATGTCATTCGGGATTGCCGCGCGTTCCGGTTCACCCTGAAAAGTCGGCAGAGGATTTCCGTCACAGGCATACGTGTGCAGAAAATG
>CAMQRG010000136.1 GCA_947036475.1 uncultured Clostridia bacterium | reverse complement strand
GAATTGGGGCAGAGCCCCAAGGTCTTAAAAGGAGGGAATCATGAAAAAGAAAAAATTAAACCGCTTTGGGGGAAACAGGAAGGAGAAAAAACATGCGGAACCAGAAAAAACGGAAATGCAGGCAGCCGAAGCCTATGCCGAACCAGAGGAAACCCGCGCGGGGTGGTATCCGGAAACCACCCCTGCGGACAATGAAAATCCTAAAAAGATAAGGCTCCCGCGCAGGAAAAAAGCGGAGGACGTGCCGGAGCTTTCCCCCCTGCAGTCCGGCAGTACGGACATCGTGGACATTCTTGCACCGTCCTCCGTTGACCTCTGCCACAGGGACTACATCGTTGTGGACGGTATGTATTTTACATACTTCTACCTGACGGGCTACGGCTATGCGACGACCGTTGGCAGCGGCTGGCTGAACCCTTTTGTTGAGGCAGGCGAAGGCATCAACGTCAGCTTTTCTATTGACCGCCAGCCAAAGGACAAGATATTGTCCAAAATTTCACAGGCAACCATGATAAACCGTTCCCGTATGCGCGATGTTGGCGACACCCGCTCGGATTATGAAGAACTGGACAGTGCCATCAGCGCAGGGCTCTACCTCAAAGATGGCATGAACCGCTATAACGAGGACTTTTACTATATGCACACGATTATCGAGGTTTCCGCCGAAAGCCTGGAACTGCTGGAACAGCGCGCGGCGGCAGTACAGAACCTTTGTGTTTCGCAGGATTTCTTCTGCAAACGCGCGGACTATAAGCATGGGGAGTGTTTCCTATCTGTGCTCCCCTTGCCGGGCATGGACGCGGACATTGAGCGGAAATCCCGCCGGAACGCCCTGACTTCCAGCGTGGCGGCGGCGTTCCCGTTTTCCAGCTTCGAGATTTGCGACCAGTCCGGCATCATGCTCGGCATCAACCAGCATAACCGTTCGGTCTGCATCGTGGACATCTTCGACAGCCGGAAATATTCCAACGCAAACATGGCAGTCATGGGCATGAGCGGCGCGGGCAAAACATTCCTGCTCCAGCTTATGGCACTGCGTTTCCGGGAACAGGGCATACAGGTATTCATCATCGCTCCGCTGAAAGGGCATGAGTTCCGCCCGGCGTGCGAAGCCGTAGGCGGGAAGTATATCAAGCTGTCACCGTCCTCAAATGACTGCATTAACATCATGGAAATCCGGCGCGCCAGCCTGGACACCGACACAGGGCTGGGTTCCAGCCGCGCGGATTCCCTTTTGGCGGACAAAATACAAAAGCTGCACATCTTTTTCCTGCTGCTCAAACCCAACATCACCGATGAGGAACGGCACTACCTCGATACTGCGCTGATCGAGTGCTACGGGCAGAAAGGCATCACATACGACAACGACAGCCTGTTCGATGAGGACGGGAATTTCCGGGAAATGCCAACGCTGAAAGATTTGTACGCCCTGCTTTCCGGACGGCCGGAGGTAAAAAGCCTTGCGCTTTCGCTCTCAAGGTTCGTGACAGGCTCGGCAAGCAGGCTCGGGCAGGCGACAAACGTGGATTTGGAAAACAAATACATCGTGCTGGATATTTCGGAGATGGGCAAAGACCTCCTGCCGCTGGGAATGTTCCTTGCGCTGGATTCCTGCTGGGACAAATGCAAGGAATCACGGGCGCGGAAAAAAGTCATCATGCTTGACGAATTGTGGTGCCTGATTGGCGCGTCCTCCAATGCGATGGCGGCAGATTTCGTGCTGGAAATCTTCAAGATTATCCGCGGCTACGGCGGCGCGGCGGTCTGTGCAACGCAGGATTTGAACGACTTTTTCGCGCTGGAAGGCGGCAAGTATGGCAAAGCCATCATCAACAACAGCCGTCTGAAAGTCGTCCTGCCATTGGAGGAGGAAGAAATCGGGCGCGTGCAGGAAGTGATGGGGCTGTCCGATGAGGAGGCAACGCAGATTAGCCGGAACAGCCGTGGAGAGGGCCTGCTTTGTGCCGGAAGAAACCGCATCAGCGTGTCTTTCCACGCGACGGAAAAGGAAAAGTACCTGATTACAACCAGCCGCGAGGATTTGGAGCAAAGGATAGGAGGAGGAAATAAAATATGAGGATACAAAACGAATTGCTTGAAATAAAGAGCCTGCTGGGGCAGGCAACAGCGGCGGCAGGGATTGCCGCGATAGGCGGGGGAAACGTGATTCCGCAGATGGAACGGCTGACTGCCGCACTGGAGCGTGCCGTAGTCCTTTCCCGCAACACGTTGGAGCTCCAGCGGCCATGCGTGGAGTTTTTGCAGGGCGGAAAGCCTGTACTGCCGCATACGGCAATCGGCGGGACGGTGCGCCTTCTGGACGGGCGCTGGCTGCATATCCGGCTGGACACACTGCTGCCGCACTGCCGGTTCCAGTCGCCGGGATATCTGGCGGACACCATAACAAGGCTTCTGGACGGGTTCGTGGAAAACGGCAGAAGGCTGCCATATTACAAAAAGGCACTGCTTGTAATGGACGAACATTGCAGCTGTGAAAGCAGGACGGTCTACGACCAGGACAACAAAGGGTGGAAGGCTGTACCGAACGCGCTCAAAGGGCGGCTGTTTCCGGACGACGACCAGTTTTCGCTGGGCGTTGCTCTGCTGTCTGCGGAGAGCGAGGAGCTCTGGTGCGATATTTACGTTTTGCCTGCTGACGATGCGTGGGAGTTTTTCAGTATGCGGCATGTCGGAATGTTGTTTTAAGGGATAAAAGGGATAAGACCGCGGGACGCTGTCCCGCCCCCTGCAAGCCCTTTGGAAAGGGCTTGACCCGAAACTTTGCTACGGCAAAACTTTCGTTTTGCGGGGGGCTTCCATAGGGAAATGCAGCAGGGATTTGAGCATTGGAAAGCAAGATTTCAGGTCTGTTTTTTCATGGAATCGCCCGTTTTTTTCGAGTACGAAATGAGTTGACCGAAAGTGTCCTTGAAAAATTTCGCAAATCCTTGATTTCAGTAGGTTTCTGAAAAGAATTTCAAGTCTGTAATGCGTAAAACACAGACACCTACGCTCGGTTGACATTTTTTCATGGAAAAGCACTAAGGTGGCTGTTCTTTCAAGGCTTTGTTTTGGGACTCGTATTTTAATAATGGAGGTGTTTTTTTGATACTGAATGTAAACGAGGTTGAATTGCTAAAACTGCTCTGCTGGTGCAAAAATGCCCCTGCCCCTTCCGAGTGGCGCATCGGCATTTTCAATACGCAGAATATTTCAGCCTTGGAACATTTCGGGCTTGTTTTTATGAGCCGGAACGGAAAGAATATCCGCCCGCGCCTTCCGGCGTACTGCTTGTTAGAAAAGATAGGGTATTCCTTTAAGTCAGATGCGGCGCCCCAGACAAGGCAGAGAATTTTAGACCGGAGGAATATCGCGTCAAAAATATTGCTCACATTTTATTCTGCGGGGGCTGATGTTTTCAAAGATACGATTGATGAAATTTTCAGAAAAACGGTTTATGTCCCTTCTTTTGCCGCAAGGAGTGCAAGCACCGGCAACCCCTTCGGCAGTACGAAGTTTTACGGCATATACCAGACCACTGGGACACTGTACCTTGTATTTTATGCCGATGACGCGGGTGTGTATTTCCAAAAGGAACTGACGCTGTTCCACAGCTACATCGACCGGAGCCATATCCAGAACACAGGGCTTATCTTTATGGGCGGCTCGGTTCCGGAAATCGGGGATACCGTATTCCATGAGCCGCGTTCAGCGGAACAGCCAAAGAAAAAGTACAACACAGACAGTTTTGGCAGAGTCTTTTCCATAACGTCCCTGCCTGTGCATTTTGTCCCTGTTGGACAGTGCGGTGTGCGGATGCTGCATTACATGGCTATGGAGCATTACAGGGAACGTCTGGCGAAAATGATACTCCGTAAAAGCTGCCGCCCGCCATATGACGCCCTGCCGGATACGGACGCCATACATTACCAGCCGCCGTACCTTCCGGCAGCTGCCGCGCTGGATATGGACGTCAAGCGCATTGACCGTGCGGTTTCGGCGGCAAAGGGACAGGGCTATCCCAAAATCGTACTTTACGCCCTGCCGGAGCAGGTTTCATTTCTGAGGGGACGTTACAGGGGCGCGGCGGACGTAATCGCGGTCGATGCGGAACGGCTGGACAGGGAAATCAATGGGACAAAAAGCGGGCAGGACCATGCCCAGCCGTATGTGACAAAGGAAGGCAGGTGCATCGACGTTGCGGATTTCGCGGCTTATCGAAAAAGTAAAGTGTAAATGCGGGGAAAACCTCTGGAAAACAGGGACGCTCTGCGGCATCGGACTGTATGTTTACGGGCTGTTCATCAATTCCATTCATAACGGCATTACGGCAACGTTTGGCACAGATGGGGACACGCCGCCGCTTATCGAATGGAACCCGTTCCGCAATTTCGCCGCACTCTTTACGCCCACAGGTTTCGGCGTGACATTCTTCCTTCTGGCAATGCTCGTGCTCCTGAATAAGCGGGGGAAACCATATCAGTTCTTATCGGGCTGCCGCTTTACTGAGGACAAGCGCGGCTTTGACATCCTGCCCGATGGCACGCATGGCACTTCCGGATTCATGGGGCGGAAGGAAATGGGGCGGATATTGGAATATGGCAAAATCGGCAGCCTTTCAGGGACGGTTTTGGGGAAGTCAGCGGAAAACGGCAGGGAACCAGAGTATATTTCACCCAAAAAGGACAATGGCTTAAACGAACACATCATGGTTTTTGGTGCGTCCGGCGCGGGCAAATCAAGGGGTTTCGTCAAGCCGTTTATCCTGCAATGTATCAAGCGGCAGGAGAGTTTAGTGCTGGTTGACCCGAAGGGCGAATTTTTTGAAAGCATGTCGGAACTGCTGAAAAACAAGGGTTATGAGGTGCGGTCATTCAACCTTCTTGACATGGTAAATTCCGATAGCTGGAACGTCATGGCGGACATCGAAACGGACAGGAGCCTTGTGCAGTCCATGGCGGAAATCATTATCCGCAACACCTCCAACGCCAACGAGCGGCAGGATTTCTGGGAAAAAGCGGAAATGAATCTGTTCATGGCACTAATCCATTATGTACAGGGACTGAAAATTCCAGATACAGACAAACCCCTGCCCATTGAGGAACGCAGCCTCGGCGCGATTTACAAAATGCTGGCGGGCGACTCCTTTGCCGACATTGAGCAGGCAATGGCAGACCTGCCCAACAGCCACCCCGCGAAAGCCCCCTATGGCATCTTCCGGCTTGCAAACCGCCAGATTTGGGGAAACATTGCCATCGGGCTGGGCAACCGGCTGGGTGTGTTCCAGAACAGCCTGGTAGATAAAATCACAAAGC
>CAMQRG010000135.1 GCA_947036475.1 uncultured Clostridia bacterium | reverse complement strand
TAGCGTCTCGTGGGCTCGGAGATGTGTATAAGAGACAGGCAGTATGTGTACTATGAATATTTATTAAACCTCAAAAAAGAAAACATGCCATGGAAAATCTATCTGGAGAAGTTAATGCAGGATGAAAAAATGTTCCGCACGCTTGTCATGGCATTCCGTGACGCGGTTGCGGGGATTGATTTCAAGCATGTCTGGGAAATGGAGAAAATACCTGAAATGCAGCAGGGCATGATGGCGGGAATCTACAGGATTTTGAGCGGCAGAACAGATACGGGAGGAGGCATGTAATGGCATTATACACACAGGAACAGATTGAGCAGGCGAACAGCATTGACCTTGAGGAATATCTGCTCCGCAGGGGTGAAAAGCTGAAACGGGTAGGACGGGAAAGCCGGTTTTATTACAGGGATTCCGGCGGGGAGCATGACAGCGTGTCTGTCAGTGGGAACCGATGGTACGACCATAAAAACCAGACTGGCGGCTATCCGGTAAAATTCCTGCAGGAGTTCTATGGGCTGGGCTTCCGCGAGGCGGTTCGGGAACTGCTGGATGGAGATGCGCCTGTATATCATGGGAAAAATCTTTCTCCGAGTAAAAGCGGCAGTGTGGAAGGAGGACGGCAGGAACCCCCAAAACTGGTTCTGCCGGAAAAGGCGGAAAACATGAAACGGCTGTTTGCCTACCTTCTGAAAACAAGGTTCCTCTCACGGGATGTTGTCAAAGCGTTTGTCGATGCGGGGCTGCTCTATCAGGAGGGCAGATATAACAACATCGTTTTTGTCGGGACAGATGCAGAGGGGAACTTGAAATCGGCAAGTCTGAAATCTTCCGCCAGCGGCACGAAGGGCTTCCGTATGACGGCGTCCGGCTCTGACCCGGACTATGGATTCTGCTGGAGGGGCGGCGGTGAAAGGCTGTTCGTGTTCGAGGCAGCGGTCGACCTCCTGTCTTTTATCACATTGTACCCAACGGATTGGGAGGAACAGAACTATATCGCATTGGACGGGCTTTCCCCGAAAGCAATGCTGCGGTTTCTGCAGGAACAGGAAAATGTTTCTGAAATCTATCTCTGCCTTGACAGCGACCCTGCAGGCATCGAAGCCTGTGATAAGTGCAGGGACCTGCTGCTGGAACAGGGATATGCAGAAGCTCAGGTATGGCTGTTCTCTCCGGCCCGTAAGGACTGGAACGAGTGCCTGAAGGAAAAAAATGGTGCTGTCCCGCAGCCGGCACAAACACACCCCAAAAAAGACGCCTATAAAAAAATCGTCCATCAGCTGGAAACCCTGAACAGGGATGCAGAAACACCCTACTGCCAATGGCGAAACCGGCAGGTTGAAAAAACAGGACAGGCATTCTATCTCCAGCGGATTACGAAGGAATATGAGGAAATGCAGAAAGCAGGGAAAGCGGGCGGCATGGACAATGACAAAAGAATGTTGGCCGGGGCAGTACGCATTGCGGATCTGGCAGTCCATTTGCTTTGCGGATTGGAAAACGGCTGTACTTACAGGGGCATTCTTTCGGGATTGGAACAGACATATAAACCATATCAGGATAAACTGAAAAGTGCAGGAAGGCTCCACGAAATAAAAAAAGGGATTGACGCCGCGCAGAACGCGCGGGACCGCCAATCCCTTTTTTGCTGCCTGAAATCCATTGCGGACACGGCCCTGCGCATGATGGTTTATCTGCGGACGGATTATGCACTCGAGCAGGAACGCAGGAACAGCTTCCAAATGCAAGAGAAGCCCCCTCCCGCAGCCCTGCCGAATCCCCCTGTAATGGAACATGATTCGGAAAGGCCCAGTATGGTCTGGTGAATCATGTTTTTATTTGATTGGAAATATGAAAAAAGTCTTCCGTAAAATGATTTGAAAAAGTCAGATGAAATACTCCCAGCCGGACGTTATCTGTTTTTTCTATCCAAGGGGCACCCCCCTTGCAGGGACCTTGGGGATTTCGTCCCCAAGGTCTTAGGTTTTAAGGTTTAAGAACTGCAAATAAATGTCAAGGAGGTGTTCAATTTGTCAAAAGAAATCGCGGCACTGCTGCCGCTTCTGCTGACATTCGGCGCATTTCTCGCCGTGATGTTTCTTCGCAAACAAACATTCATTGGATATTAAGAGTAAAACGGTCGGAGATGGGCAGCATGGCTCTGCCAGCTTCGCCACACCAAGGGAAATCGGTAAAGCCTTCCGGCGGGTCGATTACCAGCCAAAGGAATGGCGGCAGGAGAACCCGACAGACCTGCCGCAGGGTATTATTGTAGGCTGTGAAATATTGAAAATTGGAAAGAAGAAAAAAGTGACTGCCATCGTAGATGAGGGCGATGTCCATGCCTTAATGATTGGCGCGGCTGGCGTAGGTAAAACAGCAAAATTCCTGTACCCCAATATAGAATACTGCTGTGCTTCGGGTATGAGTTTTATCACAAGTGACACAAAGGGCGACCTGCTTCGGAGCTACGCGCCTATCGCGGAAAAATACTATGGCTATGATATTTCTGTACTGGACCTGAGAAACCCGACACAAAGCGATGGTTTCAATATGCTCCATATGGTGAACCGCTACATGGACGATTACCTGCAGACCGACAGCCTTGTCAGCAAGGCAAAAGCAGAAAAATATGCAAAGGTCATTTCAAAGACCATCATGAACGCCGGAGGCTTTGACTCCTCGAACGCCGGGCAGAATGCATATTTTTATGATTCCGCCGAGGGGCTTATGACAGCAGTCATCCTCGTCCTTGCTGAAGCCTGCTCGCCGTACCTGTTCTGCCCGGAGCAGAGGAAATGTAAGACAGAGATACTGGAGGCCAGAAAAAAATGGCTGGATTCCATGCAGGAGATTTTCGGAGAACCGAAGCAGCCACCTGCCATAAGCAGATGCCGCGAAACGACCGTGTGGAAGGACATAAAGGCTGCTGTCCTGCGGGAGCCTGCGGCGCAGAACGAAACCGAAACGGACGCACCACAGGGGAACCAGCGGCACATCGTCAGCGTTTTCAAGCTGATACAGGATTTATTGGAGCCCTCCCCTGTCAAGGGAAAAAGCCGCTTCCAGCTGCTTATGGAACAGCTTCCCGATGAGCATAAGGCACGCTGGCTTTCGGGTGCGGCACTGAACACCAGCGACCAGGCAATGGCATCCGTCATGTCAACCGCGCTGTCACGGCTGAACGCTTTCCTTGACAGCGAAATTGAACAGCTTTTGTGCTTCGATACGAAACTGGATACGGAAAAGTTCTGCAAAAATAAGTCGGCTCTGTTCATCATACTGCCGGAGGAGGATGAAACCAAGCACTTCCTGGTATCGCTGATCGTGCAGCAGGTGTACAGGGAGATGCTGACAATAGCCGATGAAATGGGCGGCAAGCTGCCGAACAGGGTCATGTTCCTGCTCGATGAATTTGGCACGCTGCCACAGATACAGTCTGCGGAAATGATGTTCTCCGCCAGCCGCTCCAGAAGGATCAGCTTCATCCCTATCATACAGTCGCTTGCACAGCTGGAGAAGAATTATGGCAAGGAAGGTTCATCTATCATCATTGACAACTGCCAGATTGCGATATACGGCGGCTTCGCGCCGAACTCCGAGGCGGCAGAGGTGCTGTCAAAGACGTTGGGTGAAAGAACGGTACAGACGGGGAGCATTTCAAAGGGAAAGGACACCTCGAAATCCCTGCAGATGACGGGACGGGCACTTATGACGCCGGACGAACTGAAGATCATGCCGAAGGATACGTTCATTGTCACGCGTACAGGTGTGAAACCAATGAAAACGATACTGCGGCTGTTTTTTGAATGGAGCATCGAACTGGATGAACCCTACCAGCCAAGGCAGTCCGTGGTGCAGAAGGTTGCTTACGCTAACCGCAGCATCGTAGAAGAATTGATCCACAGGAAATATGGCTTTACCATGCAGCAGAAAAACATAGAACGGTGGAAAAAACAGAGGAAAACCACGGTACAGCAGGTTACGCAGGATAGGAATACGGAAAAAATACGGAAAGTGAAAACCTGAGAATGTTTCGCAGACATAGTGTCCCAGAGTGTCAGGGAGGCATTCCACTTTTGAACGATTTTCCTAAATCCACAAAAAAGGTATACAGCGATTGGAAAACATAATGAAATACGTTGAACCGCGCCACATCCACGTATATTCCATTGACGAAGTGTTCATAGACATTACAGACTACCTCGATTTCTATAAACAAACGCCTCTTGAATTGGCAAGAACTATTGTTCTGGACGCTCTAAAAACAACAGGGATTACGACAACAGTAGGAATAGGCACAAACATGTATTTGTGCAAGGTGGCAATGGACATTGTGGCAAAGCACGCGGAACCAGATGAAAACGGAACACGGATTGCCAAACTGGCCGAAATAAGCTACCGGAAACTGCTTTGGGAACACCGGCCTCTCACTGATTTCTGGCGGATTGGCAGGGGTTACGCCAAAAAGCTGGAGGAAAACGGGCTGTTTACAATGGGCGATATTGCGAGATGCTCCATCAGCCAGTCGGCTGTATACAACGAGGAACTGCTTTACCGCCTGTTCGGTGTAAACGCCGAACTCCTTATCGACCACGCATGGGGCTGGGAACCCTGTACGATGGAGGCAGTCAAAGCGTACAGGCCGCAGGACAACAGCACAGGATCAGGCCAGGTGCTGCAGCACCCTTATACATTTGAACCAGCACGGCTCGTAGCGAAGGAAATGGCGGATTCCCTGGCGTTTGATTTAATGGGGAGAGGGCTTGTGACAGGCCAGATCTCTCTGACCGTTGGCTACGACAGGCATAGCCTCGAAGATTCTGTTGTGTGCAGCCGTTACCAGGGCAAAACAAAAACAGACTTCTATGGACGAAAAGTTCCACAGCACGCACATGGAACAGCATGTATTGGGCGGAACACTTCTTCATCAAAGCTGATCATGGAAACCGTTTCCAAACTGTTTGACAAGATTGTGGATAAAAAACTCCTCATCAGGCGGATCAATATCGAGGCTCTCCATGTAACAGAGGCAAACGGCGTACCGGAGGAACCAGTGTTCCAGCAGCTTGATTTGTTTACAGATACCGCAGAAGAACAGGAACGAGAGAAAAAGGAAAACGCGATGCTGGAGAAGGAAACGAAAGCCCAGCTTGCCATGCTGGAAATTAAACAAAAATACGGTAAAAATGCAGTCCTGCGGGCAAGCAGCCTGGAAGATGGTGCAACGGCAAAGGAACGCAACAGGCAGATTGGCGGGCATCGCGCCTGAGAAAGAGGTGGTGAAATTGAAAGAACGAGAAGGCTTATATGACGATATTATAAACCCTGTCTCTTATACACATCTGACGCTGCCGACGACTCC
>CAMQRG010000134.1 GCA_947036475.1 uncultured Clostridia bacterium | reverse complement strand
AATAGAATAATAGAATGAATTATGTAAAAAGAATAGAAATGATTGAAAAAATCTATGTATATGGGAAATATCTGAAACAAAGGGATTTCTATTGAAAGGGCTGGGGAGGAATGTTAAAATAATAGGAAAAACCAACAGAAGGGGACTGCCTATGCAAAAAAAACAAATCCACATATTTTATAAAACACTGCTGACCACACTGACAGAAAAGAGTTTTCTGCGGAAGGAGGGGCTGAAAAAAAAGACCGTCCTTGCCCTGCTGCAACGGGAACGCTGGCTGGAAGGGCTGGAGGATATTTTTCGCGGGGAAGTTTCCTGTGCCGCTGTGCTGGAGCTCTGTGCGGGGGCAATGGAAACGCTTGCGGGGAAAACGCCGCAGGAGGGCTGGCTCTCCTATACCTACCGTTTTCTCATACAGGAGATTTACCCTGCCCGGAAGGATATTTGTCTGGAACCTCTGCCGCGCGGGGCAGTTTTCTTTTATCTGGCGGCTCTGCGGGTGTTTCTGGAACAGGAGCGCGAACGTCTGCCTTTTTCGCGAACGCGGGATTTTGTGTTTGCGGAGGAGAGAGAAGTCGCGGAAAGTCCTTACAGAGAGGAGTATGGGCAGTTTCTGGAATGTTTTCGCGGACAGTGGATTTATGAGCTGATGCGGCTTGGGCGGGAAGTCATGCCGTTTGACACTCTGGCGCATGTTGCAGGGGTGCATCATGTTGCCATGCATGTTGGCAGGCAGCTGGCAGAGGCTGGCGTGCCGGTCGATTTGGGGCTGATTTCCGGTGCAGCGGCGGGACATGATATCGGCAAATATGGCTGCAGGGACAGTGAAGTCAGGCGGATTCCTTATCTGCATTATTATTATACGGATATTTGGTTTCGCGGGCACTCGTTGGAAGACATCGGGCATATTGCCGCGAACCATTCCACATGGGACTTGGAACTGGAAAATCTGACTGTGGAATCTCTGATATTGATTTATGCTGATTTCCGCGTAAAAAGCAGAGGCTATGAAAACGGCAGGGAAATTATGGGTTTTTACACACTGGAAGACTCTTTTCGTGTCATTCTGGATAAGCTGGACAACGTGGACGCGGCAAAAGAAGAACGATACCGCCATGTTTATTCGCGTCTTGTGGATTTTGAGGAATATATGTGCGCGCTGGGCGTGAATGTGGAACTAACGGAGGAAGGCCTGACGGCTGTCCGGCAGAAGGAACGTGCCCTGCTGACAGCTGAGGAAACGGTAGAGGCGTTTAAGCGTACGGCGGTTGACCATAATATCCGCCTGATGCATAAGCTGAGCCGCGAAACCTCTTTCGGCGATATTTTAGAGGCGGCGCGGAGTACGCGCGACTGGAAAAATTCGCGTGCCTACCTGAATATTTTTTCGGAATATTTCACCTATATGACGCAGAAACAGAAGCAGATGGCGCTGGGCTTTCTCTATGAACTGATGTTTCACAGAGAGGGCGATATTCGCAGACAGGCGGCAGATCTGCTCGGTAATATCATTGCGCGGTATGACGTGGAATATGGCAAGGAATTGCCGGCTGATGCGGATATCGTTCTGGACGAAGTGACAAGCCTTGACATGTGGGAGCGGTATCTGCGGCAGATTGTAGAACCGGATCACAAGATGATAGACCGCCATAAACGCTGGCTGGGCTATGGGCTGAAACGCGTCGTGACTGCTCTGGCGCAGAACAGCAAGCCGGAGCAGGGCGCGGCATATATTGCACTTTTACTGGAATATTATAAAAAAACGGACTGGGATGAGGACACTGCTTTTGTTCTGCTGGATACCATGCCATCTGTTCCGGCTGAACTGCTGAGGGAAAGGAGCAGGGGTGTTTTTCTGGATTTTCTGGAGGCATATTCCGTACGTGTCTCTCTGGAACTGCGCGCAGCTGCTCTCTTAGCCCTGAAGGATATGACGGAAACCTTTTCCGGCATGGAGGACGCGGGCGAAAGAGTGTTCCGAATTGTGGAAAAAATATCCGCAAGGGGCAACGTCAGCCTGCAATTCCTGCTCTACCTCATCGGCGAAGCCTATGGGATACTGCACCGTATCAGCGGGCTTTCCTTTCACCGTATTTTTGAGGACGGGCGCGTAGTTTCCGATATTTTTCTGGAAAACCTGAAATCTGCTACGCCATGGAAAATCAAGATTATAAATATGGAACTGTTGTATGAGCGTGTGCGGCGTGGTGTGGTGATGCCGAAGCTGCACGTTGCTACGCACCTTTCCAATCTGCTGAAAACCAGCGATCAGGTCAGCGTGCGCCATTATGCAGGGGAAACGCTCGTCCGGCTTGCACCTTTGCTTTCATGGGACCAGCGGAATGAGGTTGCCATAGAGCTGACGAAGGGGCTGGAAATCGGAGAATTTGAGTTTTCCAAATATATCCCGCAGTATCTCGGGGAATACGCCATGTACCTCCACCCGAAGGAACTGGACGAATTCCTGATTGACCTGCGCCGTCTGTTAATCAGTACGAATGACAGAATTGCCAGCGTTGCTTTGGATACGCTGGGCGTGATGCTGCGGCATTACGGCGGCTATCTGCGGCGTTTTCCGGAATATATCGCCATCAACCGCGCCCGCTGGAAAAAAATGCTGGGCATGCTTCTGAGCGGCGTGGCAAGCTATCAGGAAAACGTCAGCCGCGAAGCGTTCTATGTCATTGGACATGAGCTGTTCGGCATGGATACGCTTTCTTTGCAGGAAAAAAAGGACATTTTCACTTTTCTCGGTAAAAAACTGCTCTCGCTCTGTGGACGCGATAATCCACCGGAACTGACGTTCTTCAACGATACGATGGCATGGAACCATATTTACCGTTTTATCAGTGATTATCAATTCCGCTATGGCGCGCTCCGTTTTCAGGAGCCGGGGCGGGTGGCATTTTTCCCCGGCACATTCGACCCCTTTTCGCTGGGGCATAAGGAGATTGCCAGAGAAATTCGAGATATGGGCTTTATGGTCTATCTCGCACTGGATGAATTTTCGTGGTCGAAAAAAACACAGCCGCATATGGTGCGGCGGAAGATACTGAATATTTCCGTTGCGAACGAGGAAAACATCTATCTTTTCCCGGAGAATATTCCTGTAAATATTGCCAATCCTGCCGATTTGGAGCATCTGCGGGGGTTGTTCCCGGGGAAAGAGGTCTATATGGTGGCGGGGAGCGATGTGGTGCAGAACGCATCTTCCTACCGCAAAGAGCCGGAGGAACACTCCATTCATACCTTCCCGCATATCCTTTTTCGGCGGGAAAGCGGGCAGAGCGGCGCGGAACAGCACGAAAACGCCTATGCCGCCATACAGGGCGGTGTTGTCGAGCTGAAACTGCCGACGCATTTTGAGGACATCAGTTCTACGCGTATTCGGGAAAATATCGACAATAACCGCGATATTTCCAACCTCATTGACCCTGTGGCGCAGAATTATATTTATGAAAACAGCCTTTATTTGCGAGAACCGCAGTATAAACAGCTTTTGAAAACGGAGGCTGTGGAGATTGTCCACTTTGCCGCAGGCTGGGAAGGGGAGGAACAGCTTCGACGCGGGCTGGGCGGCACCGAAACTGCTACGCCTCTTTTGGAGGCATTTGCGGAGGAAAATGCCCGTATGACGGTCGTACTGAACCATGAAGGGGAAACGCGTCTGGAAGGTGCGATTGTCTGGCGTACGCTTGCCACCACAGAACTTTACCGCGAGTTTGGCGATATGGAAACCGCCAGCTATATCAGGGAGCATACTTCGGGGAAGATTGTGCTGGCAACGGCCTGTTATTCGCGGGAACATTCGCGGATTGACGAACTGGAGCAGATTCTCCTGACCGAAGCCCTTGCCAAAGCCCTCGGCGATGATGCGACCTATGCCATTTTCAGCCCCAAAAAGGGCGGCGTGCGGAAAAAATATGCGGAGGTTTTGGAAAGGCAGGGCTTTCTGCCGCTGGAAACGGGTGGGGCAAGAGAGTGCTTTGTGGTGGATATGAAAAACCCTGTTACACTCTACCATAATGTTCAGACTGTTCTGAAAGAGCCGTTTAACGGCAATGAACGCGTGCTGCGGACGCTGAAGGAGGCGCACTGCCGTTTTCAGACAGCCCTCACGAAGCTCTATCCGGGCGAACTGGTGATTTCTTTTGACGCGGGAATCATGCATAACCGCCTGATAGATTTGATTACAAAGGCAAACGGCGTGCCGCGTGAATCGCTCCCTGTGCGGCAGCTGGGCGAAAGCATGTGCGTACCTTTCGGCAAGATATTGAAGGGCATTGTCATTCCGAATACAGTCACAAAGGTACTGCATACGGAAAAAGCGTTCCGGCCGGATATCCGTTCCTTCCGTATCACAGAATTTCCGCAGTATCTTCCGTTGACTTCGCAGGTGAAGATGATAAAATCCTTTCGGCGTCCTGTCATACTGGCGGACGACCTTCTGCATAAGGGCTACCGCATGAAGGAGTTGAACCGGCTGTTTCAGTTGGAGAATGTGGAAATCGACCGCATCATTGTTGGCATACTTTCCGGACGCGGGCGGGATTTGATGGACATACAGGGCAGAAAAGCCGAAAGCGTGTATTTTATTCCGTCTTTACGGACATGGTTTGTGGAAACGTCCATGTACCCGTTTTTGGGCGGGGACAGCGTGGAGCAGGAAACGGAGGAGGACGGTAACCTGATTCCTTCCATCAATCTGATACTGCCGTATGTCATGCCCGGCTTTATCAGGGGTGCGTCAAAAGAAGCGGTTTATGACCTCTCCATGGTCTGCCTGCAAAATGCAAGGGATATTCTGCAGGTGCTGGAAGAGGAATACCAGCGGGCGTTTGAGCGCAGCCTGACGCTGGGGCGGCTGAACGAAGTTGTCATTTCGCCGCGCAGGCCGGACGCAGGCAGCTGTATCCGCTATGACCAGCATCTTGCCGCATCGGTATATGTCGCAAATGATATTGAACGGCTTGTCCGGCTGGAGAACCTTGTGAAATAGGCCGGCGTATGTATTTTATGCGGCGCATTCGCGTTTGTTTCTTTCTGACTATTGAAATTGTCCGACGGATATGTTTATAATAGGTAAAATGGGGATAAGGCGGCTTGAAACGGAGGTTGGAACGATGACGGAAGAACTGCAGGCGCGGCTGATGGGCGTGAAACTGACGAAAAAAGAAAAACTGATTGCCGAATTTATATTGGATAACTTTGCGGAGGCGTGTTTTATTACTTCAACGGAGATTGCGAAGCGGCTGCACGTCAGCGATTCTTCAGTGATACGCTTTACAAGAACGCTTGGCTATACCGGTTTTATGGATTTCCAGCGCAGTATCCGCAAAACATATACTGAACGTATCAACAGCGTTTCCGACAGCATCACCATACCTTCGGAGCGGCTCAAGCTGAGTATAGGCAAGCTGGGCCCTGTCTCTTATACACATCTCCGAGCCCACGAGAC
>CAMQRG010000133.1 GCA_947036475.1 uncultured Clostridia bacterium | reverse complement strand
TCGGAGATGTGTATAAGAGACAGGTATTTTATACACGATTCTAGTATAATGCCCGTATGAGAAAAAGCAAAAAAAGCAACAAAATGATACAGAAAATGGGAGGAAGAAAAAATGAAAAAGTATTTGAAAAACATTATGGCAGGCACTATGGTATTTGCAATGACAGCAGCTTTGGCTGGCTGCGGCGGCAGTGAACCCGCTCCCGCGGACAATGGCGGCGAGGACAACGCAGAAGCGGCAGGTACGCTGATTATGGCAACAAACGCGGAATTCCCTCCGTATGAGTTCCATGAGGGCGGTGAAATTGTTGGTATTGACGCGGAAGTTGCGGCTGCGATTGCGGAAAAGCTGGGTATGGAATTCCAGATTGAAGATATGGCGTTTGATTCCATTATCCCTGCGGTAACAAGCGGCAAGGCAAGTTTTGGCATGGCTGGCATGACTGTAACAGAAGAACGTTTGCAGAATGTTGACTTCTCTGATTCTTACGCAACAGGCGTGCAGGTAGTTATCGTTAAGGAAGGTTCCGCAATTACAGCGGTTGACGACCTGTTTGCGGAAGGCGCAAATAACCTGGTTGGCGTGCAGACAGGCACAACAGGTGACATTTATGCGACAGGCGATATTGAAGACGAAGGCCTTGGCACAATCGAGCGTTTTAATAAAGGCGCGGACGCGGTTCTTGCACTGACACAGGACAAGATTGACTGCGTAATTATCGACAATGAACCTGCAAAAGAATTTGTAGCGGCAAACGAAGGCCTTGTTATTCTGGATACAGCATATGCAGAAGAAGACTACGCAATCTGCTTTGCGAAAGACAGCGAGCTGACAGAGCAGGTAAACGGTGCGCTGAAAGAACTGATTGCTGACGGTACAGTCCAGAGCATCATTGACAAATACATCAACGCAGAATAAAAACCCTCGGGGCTTTGCCCCTGACCCTCGCAAGGGAATTTGCCCTTTGAACTGTCCGCTGTTTTTATGTGGCGGAAAGGCGGGAGTAAAGGAAAATGATACGGAAATGATTTTCGGAAAACGGAAATTTCCGCGATAAAGTTCTTCGTTTCCTTTTTTATCAGGACGGGGGCTGGGTTTCAGGGTGGAAGGGCGGCAAAAGCCGCCCTTATTTTATGGCAATTAGGAATGAGGAGGGGAGATTGCCAGATGGATTTCAAGAGTAAGTTTATTGCTAACTTTATTGATGACGACCGCTGGAAATACATTTGGAATGGCTTGGGAGTTACGCTGAAGGTGACGTTTTTCGCGGTTCTTCTGGGTATCGCAATCGGCGTGCTTGTGGCGATTATTCGTTCAACCCATGAGAAAAACAGCAAATCCATGCGAATGGGGTTTGGCAAGGCTGTTCTGGCCATTCTGGATACCATCTGTAAAGTATATCTGACGGTAATCCGCGGCACACCTGTTGTCGTCCAGCTGATGATTATGTATTATATCATTCTGGCGGATTCCAGAAACAAAGTGCTGGTGGCGACGCTGGCGTTCGGTATCAACTCGGGCGCGTATGTTGCGGAGATTTTCCGCAGCGGTATTATGTCGATAGACGAAGGGCAGTTTGAAGCGGGGCGCAGCCTTGGCTTTAACTTCGTACAGACTATGCGCTATATTATTATTCCGCAGGCATTCAAAAACGTGCTGCCGGCATTGGCAAATGAATTTATCGTATTGCTCAAGGAAACGTCTGTCGTGGGTTATGTCGCATTGCAGGATTTGACAAAGGGCGGCGACATTATTCGCAGCCGGACATTTGACGCGTTTATGCCATTGTTTGGCGTCGCACTGATTTATCTGATAATGGTGCTGTTCTTTACATGGCTTGTGGGAAGGCTGGAAAGGAGGCTGAGGAACAGTGAACGGTGATACCCTGATAAGAGTGGAAAAGCTGCAAAAACATTATAATGGCGGCGTAATTAAGGCGCTGGACGGTATCAATACGGAGATTAAAAAGGGCGAAGTGGTCGTTGTCATTGGACCTTCCGGTTCGGGGAAATCCACATTCCTGCGCTGCCTCAACCTGCTGGAAGTGCCTACTGACGGGAATATCTTTTTTGAAGGCGTGGATATTACCGACGAAAAAGTCAATATCAATATCCACAGACAGAAAATGGGTATGGTGTTCCAGCATTTCAACCTGTTTCCGCATATGACGATACTGAAAAATATGATTATCGCACCAATGAAGCTGCGGAAAAAGAGTGAAGCCGAGGCGACAGAACTGGCGATGAAGCTGCTGCGGCGTGTTGGGCTGGAGGACAGGGCAAGCGCGTATCCTTCCCAGCTTTCCGGCGGACAGAAGCAGAGGATTGCCATTGTGCGCGCACTCTGCATGGAGCCGGAGGTCATGCTTTTTGACGAACCGACTTCCGCGCTTGACCCTGAAATGGTCGGCGAGGTACTGGAGGTTATGAAACAGCTGGCGCATGATAATATGACGATGGTCGTTGTGACGCATGAAATGGGCTTTGCACGCGAGGTTGGCAGCAGGGTCATGTTCATGGCAGACGGGCGGCAGGTTGAGGAAGGCACACCGGAAGAAATTTTCGACCACCCGAAAAGCGAACGTTTGCAGACATTTCTGGCAAAGGTGTTGTAACATTGATATAGGTTTGATTGCATATAAAAACCGTGGAGCGGTATGATGTTCCACGGTTTTTTGTGAGCAGAAATTATAAAAGGGGCATTATTTTTTCCGCGATGCTGTCTGTGCTTTTTATGCCAACCATGGGGAAAGAAAGGTTTTCTTCCGACAGCCGTCTGCAAAGTTCTTCCATAAACAGCCCCTTACCGCTAATTTCCATATGATTGTCGGACGTGGTATCCACGCCGCAGCTTGGGGAACGGTTCACGCCAATGATACCGACAATTTCAAATCCATGCTTGTAATATTCCATGATTTGCTGCATGGTGCTTTCCACCAGAGCTGCCAGTGTCCGTTGTGGGGCAGGCTGCTGCATTTCTTTGCGGATTCGTGTATTTTCTGTGACAACTGGGGCGTCTGTGCCATGTATATTTCCCCTGTCAAGCCCCAGACAACAAAGCTCTGGACATGGCATCTGTATGATGCTTATACCGGTATCCAGAAAAAATGCCAGAAGTTCGCGGAATGCCGCAGGATATACGGCAGTACCGTCTGAAATTGCGTTCTGGTTCAGGAAACAATGAGCGATAAATACGACCCTTCGGCTCTTCCGTCAGTAAACATAAATTTCATACCTTTCTGGATAGCGTTATCTAAAAAGAACCTGCCCGCATTAGTGTAAATGCAGGCAGGCAGATATTCGTTTTTATATGTCCAAACCGCTTATACGTCCATAATAATGGGCAGTATCATCGGGCTTCTTTTTGTTTTCTGCCAAATATAATTTTTCAGCGTATCTTTTATGAGCCCTTTGATATAGTTCCAGCTGGTGACATTCCGTTCTTCGCATTTGAGCAGTGCGTCAAGTACGACTTTTCTGGCTTCGTCCATCAGGTTTTCCGCTTCGCGCACATACACAAAGCCTCTCGAAATGATGTCCGGTCCGGCAATGATGGTGCCGTTTTCCCTGTCCATAGAAACGACAACAACCATCAGACCATCTTGAGAAAGGTGCTTTCTGTCCCGCAGAACGATATTTCCAACGTCACCGACGCCCAGGCCGTCCACCATGACCTGACCCGTAGGTACAGAACCTGTGATTTTTGCCTCGTTTTTATTGACTTCCAGCACATCGCCCAGTTTCATGACAAAGATGTCCTTTTTATCCATTCCCATGGAAAGCGCTAAATCTCTGTGGCAGGAAAGATGCATAAATTCTCCATGAACCGGCATGAAGAAGCGGGGTTTTGTCAGCGCAAGCATCAGTTTCAGTTCCTCCTGCCTTGCGTGGCCGGAAACGTGGATATCTTCTGCATCACCGTTTACAACGTTCGCGCCGCGCTTGACCAGTTCGTTCATCATGCGGAATACGCTTTTTTCGTTGCCGGGGATTGCGGACGCGCTGATAATGATTTTATCATCCGGTTTAATACTGACCTGCTTATGCTCATTGGAAGCGATGCGCGAAAGCGCGGACATCGTTTCCCCCTGGCTGCCAGTCATGATGATGACGAGCTGTTCGTCCCTGTAATTCCGGATTTCGTTGATGTCAATGACTGTCCGGGGTGGTATCCAGAGGTAATCCAGTTCCGAAGCCGTTTTTACGGCGTTTACCATGCTGCGCCCGATGATGGCGACCTTCCGGCCGTACATATAAGCTGCATTGATAATCTGCTGTATCCTATGGATATTTGAGGAAAATGTCGCTACCATGATGCGGTTACGCGGCGTTTCCTCAAAAATGCGCTCGAACACTTTGCCGACTGTTTTTTCCGACATGGTAAAGCCTTTCCGTTCGGCATTGGTGCTGTCGCTCATCAGCAGCAGCACGCCCTGGCTCCCCAGTTCGGCAAAACGCTGCAGGTTGATAATATCGCCGTCAATCGGCGTATAATCTACCTTGAAGTCCCCTGTATGCACGACAATGCCCGCAGGCGTGTGGACGGCAAGCGCGACAGCATCGGCAATGGAATGGTTTGTGTGGATAAATTCCACCATCATCTGCCCCAGCTTGACTTTTTCGCCGGGCACGACTGTGTGCAGACGTACTTTGTCCAGCATTTTATGCTCGCGCAGCTTGTTTTCCAGCAAGCCAAGCGTCAGCAGAGTGCCGAATACTGGTACGTTCAGCTGCTTCAAAATATAGGGCAGCGCGCCGATGTGGTCCTCGTGTCCGTGGGTCAAAACAATTCCTCTGATTTTGTCTGTGTTTTTGGCAAGGTAGGAAATGTCGGGAATGACAAGGTCGATTCCAAGCATATCATCTTCCGGAAACGCCAGACCGCAGTCGATGATGACAATATCATTGCCATATTCGAGTACAGTCATGTTCTTCCCAATTTCTTCCAGCCCGCCAAGAGCGATGACTTTTATGCTGGGTTTCGCTTTGGCTTTTCCGCGTCCTCTGGTTCTGGGCTTTGCCGATGGCTTTGTTTCCTTCGTTGTTTTAGCCGTTTTGTTTTCCTTTATTTCCTTTGGCTCTTTCTTTTCTTTTTTTTCTGCCAAAAAACACACCTCCTTTCGTTTTCCGTAGTGTTTATATTTTTATAGTATGGCGTAATAAAACGCAATTTAACCGCAAAAGCAAAAACATTTCGCAGGGATTCCCTGAGTTATTGCAGCATGACATATGGCGGATTTGCTAAGGGTGCTGTTGCACTGCGTAAGCGTCCTCATTATGGCGTAACACAGTAACGCAGTGCCATTCGCAGTCTCTTTGAACCTGATCATGAGTGCTGTCGCACTATGCAAGATTCCCAATGAATACAAACTGGTATGCAAGTGACCTATTATGGCGTAACACAGTAACGCAGTGCCATTCGTAGTCTCGTTGAGCCTACTCATGAGTGCTGTCGCACTATGCAAGATTCCCAATGAACACAAACTGGTATGCAAGTGACCTATTATGGCGTAACACAGTAACGCAGTGCCATT
>CAMQRG010000132.1 GCA_947036475.1 uncultured Clostridia bacterium | reverse complement strand
TCGGCAGCGTCAGATGTGTATAAGAGACAGATCCAGGACCTTGTCCTCTTCTTTCAGCACGCTTTCCATCAGTTCCATACAAAGCTGGGTCGTTTCATGTGTACCCGTACCAAAAATATGCCCCGGGTCGATATTCAGCACTGCCTTATCCGTTGGCGCGTCCAGTTCCTCCCATGAGGGCTTTACAATCAGCCGTTCCCCAATAGGGAAAGGCTTGAAATATTTTTTCCAGTTGTTCGCCCAGTCTTCTTCCTGCACATTTTTCATCGTCATTTCCAGCGTACCAAGCGCTACGCCGGACTCCTGTTCTGCCGCTTTTGCCGCCGCAAGTGCGCCGCGAATCTGCGCAAGCTGTTCCCTGCCGTAAAGGTTGTCCCGCAGGAAAAATGTTATCCCTGTTTTCTGCTTTTCCTGTTCCTCCACCAGTTCGTCCGCGATATAATCCCATTCGCGGTTTGGGTTTTCCAAAAATTCAGCGAAATCCGTTTCATCGTGTATCATCAGCCCTGTCAGCCCGCACTGATACAACACGCCTGCCGCCGCCTCCAGCCCTTCCTGACTGGCAGAAACAAATACTTCTATCCATTCCATATTGGGAATACTCCTTCCTTTTTCGGCTGAAACAGCCAGCCGGTACGATTTTCCAATTATAGCACACCCTGCCGCAAACTGCAAATCTTACCCTGTATCCATTTCAGCGGAAAGCCCTTTTTTACTGGGAAATCCGGCTCACAAAACCAGCTTGTCCCAAACAGCAGCTGAAAAAATGTTTTTTCCCTTCAAAATATTGCAGAAATCCGCTCAGTTGCTATAATAAATATCACAATACCTTAGATTTAGAAAGGGTGTTTCCCATGAACATACAGGAATGTATCCATTATTTGGAAGAAGAAGTCGGCTTTGCGTCCCGCCCCGGGCTGGAACGTATACGGCTTTTATGCGATAAATTAGGCAATCCCGAAAAAAAACTTTCCGTTATCCATATTGCCGGCACGAACGGCAAGGGCTCCGCCGCCGCTATGCTTTCCTCTGTCCTGGCCACCGCGGGTTACCGTACAGGAACGTATACCTCCCCCCATCTTGAGAGGTACAACGAGCGTTTTCTCATCAACGGCGAGGAAATCAGTGACGAAGATTTCTGTTACGAAATCACATTGGCAAAACAGGCATGTGAGGAACTGAAAGCCGAGGGCAAAGACGTCCCAACTCTGTTTGAAATCATCACCGGCGCGGCGTTCCATTATTTCGCCCGCCAGAACGTTGACGTCCTTGTGCTGGAAGTCGGCCTTGGCGGGACATTTGACGCGACAAATGTCGTCGAAAAACCCCTTCTGAGCCTTATTATGTCTATCAGCATTGACCATACTGAGTTTTTAGGCAGTTCTCTGGAAGGAATCGCAAAAGAAAAAGCAGGAATTATCAAGAAAAATTGCCCTGTGGTGTTGTATTCTCAAGGACAAATAGTATATAATATGGTAAAGACGTATGCCTGTGAAAAGGACGCGCCTTTCTTCTGCCCAAACGATGCGGAAATTTCTGTTTCTTCCCAGACACTGGAGGGAACAGTATTTTCTGTAAACAGCAGACTGGCAGCTTACAAAAATATCTCTCTGCCGCTTTTGGGGAACTATCAAATCTCCAACTGTGTCACTGTTTTAGCCGCCTGTACCGTTCTGCGCAGGCAGGGACTTTCTCTGCCCGAGCAAGCTGTGCGCAAAGGGCTGGCAGACGCCCGATGGGCTGGCAGAATGGAAATCTGCGGCAGAAAGCCCCTTGTTATTCTGGACGGGGCGCATAACGCCGATGGAATTTCGCGGCTTGCGGAATCCCTTTCCGTTTATTTTCAAGAAAATAAAGCAACCCTGATCCTTGGTGTTCTGGGTGATAAAGAATATCGAAAAATGGCGGAGGAAATACTGCCCTTCGCCCGCACCGCCATATTGACGGAGCCAGAAAGCCACCGCAGGCTTGACGTCCTGACGCTTTCCCGCTCCATCTCCGGATTTTCCGGAGAAATCTGTCTGGAAAAAAATCTGGAAAATGCATACCGAAAAGCCCTCTCCGTCACGCCTGAGGACGGAGTAGTGCTTGCCTGCGGTTCTTTGTATATGGTCGGCGCACTGAGAAGTTTTATAAAATCTCTTTCCCCTACGACTTGAAACGGAGGTAATTTTTCTGTGTTTAATTTCAAAGATGAACTTTCCCGCTACCAGCCAATTTTGGAGCTGAAAGATATAGAGGACGCCCTGCATCCCTCCCAGATGCAGGATCTGCTGGATATTTTACAACATATCGCAAAAAGCAGCACACAGCCGCCGTCCTTCGAATGAGCCAAAGGAGCGATATCATGAAATGTCTTAACTGTGGCTATGAAATTTCCGAAGGCTATGTCTGCCCGAACTGCGGAGCTGACGCCTATATTTTCCATAAAGCGCGGAACGTTTCCATACGGCTTTACAACGAAGCCCTGCAAAAAGCAGCAATCCGCGATCTTTCCGGCGCAGCGGCAAATTTGGAGCAGAGCCTTCTTTTTGATAAAAATAACATTCCCGCGCGGAACCTTCTGGGGCTGATACTTTCCGAAACGGGACACATTGCGGACGCACTCAAGCATTGGATTGTCAGCACGTCTATCTCGAATAAAAATAATCCCGCCGCAGGATATATTGATTTCCTGCAAAAAAACGGGCGGGAGATGGAAAAATGCAATGACGCTGTGCGAATGTATAATCAGGCAATTTATTACCTGAAACAAGGCAGCGATGATCTGGCAATCATTCAGCTGAAAAAAGCCCTTGACAACAACCCTGATTTTCTTGATGCGTACAACCTTATGACGCTCTGCTGTATTGAAGATAAAAATATGAAGCGGGCGCAACATTACAATGAGATTGTACTCAAGCGGGACACGCTGAACCCGCTGGCATTGCATTACGCCCAGCTGATGGGCAGCACGCCTGTGCCGCCGCCTGTAAAAAAGGCGGAGAAAAACGCTGCCGTCAGCATCAAAAAAACGGACAGCAGTCCACCCATACCACGCTACAAGCGTAAGGAAAAGACAACAAACAGCGTGCTGGAAAAGCGTGATCTGCTTGCGTTTCTGCTGGGCATCGTTGCCACAGCGGTAGTGATGCTTGTGCTGGTTATGCCCGCACTGAACGACAGCAAGGACAAGTCTATCAAAGATTTGCAGGCAAAAGTGGACCATTATGCCGGCGAAACAGAAATGACGCCGGAAGAAGTACTTTCCATGCGGGAAGAACTGCAAAAATTGCAGGAAGAAAACAGGCTGCTTCGCAGTGAGGAGAACAAACAGGCAAATCTGGAGCTTTTGCAGACCGCTGCTTCTCAGCTTTCAGATGAAAAATATATCGACTGCGTCACAACGCTTGCCGCAATTGATACCATCGGCTTTGGCGAAGAGGATCTTGCAATGTATAATTCGATTAAGAGTACCGTTTACCCGAACGCTGCATATGCGTATTATACCAATGGCAAGGGCGAATTCCTGAGCAACCATTTTGCGGAGGCAAAAGTAAGCCTCGAAAACGCAATGGAATATGTTAGCGGCGAAAATTTTGTAGATGATATCCTCTATTATCTGGCGCGGATTGCTGAACATGACGGGGATAATGAAACCGCAAAGAAATATTATGAGCAGATTGTCACAGATTACCCTGATTCCAACCAGATGTCAAACGTGGAAAACGCTTTGCGTCTGCTGAATGCAGGAACGGATACACCGCAGAATTAAAGCCGCTTTTGGCGTCTGGACTTATATGCTTAGTATGGCTGACAAACAAGTCAGGGGGTAAAATTCCCTGTGAAGTATGTGGCAGAGTTCTGCAAATCCTTATTCTACCTTGACAAACCGCCTTCGCATAGGTATCCTTAATAAATAAAAATCTTATCATGAAATGAGGCTTTTAATATGAGCAAAACAATCATTCCACAGGGTTACGAATCTGCCCTCACGCTTTATGAAACACAAAACGCCATCGGCGTGATTCATCATACGTTTGAGGAAAATCTTTCCCAGACACTAAACCTCAAGCGCGTATCCGCGCCCCTGTTCGTTGACCCAGCAACGGGGCTGAACGACAACCTGAGCGGCGTGGAGCGTCCCGTCAGCTTTGAAGTGCCCGCAACGGGTGTGACTGCCGAGGTTGTACATTCTCTGGCAAAATGGAAGCGCATGGCACTTTACCGCTACGATTTCCGCCCCGGCAAGGGTCTTTATACCGATATGAATGCAATCCGCCGGGATGAAACGCTGGATAATTTACATTCTATTTATGTTGACCAATGGGACTGGGAAAAGGTTATCACACCGGAAAAACGAAACCTGCAGGAACTGAAATTTACTGTGCAGGGCATTGTGATCGCTGTCTGCGACACGCTGGACGTGCTGAAAAAGAAATATCCCCGCATTAAGACAGAACTTTGCCGCGAGGTTACATTTATCACCTCTCAGGAACTGGAGGACCTTTATCCGGACCTGACGCCAAAGGAACGCGAAAACGCCATCACCAAGGAACACAAGACTGTTTTCATTATGCAGATCGGCGATAAGCTGCGCTCCGGCGAACCGCATGACAGCCGTTCTCCGGACTATGACGACTGGCAGCTGAACGGCGATTTGCTGTTTTACAACACTGTTCTTGACAATGCTCTGGAAGTATCCTCTATGGGTATCCGTGTGGACCCCTTCACACTTGACCAGCAGCTGCGTAAGGCTGGCTGTGAGGACCGCCGCACTCTGACTTACCACAGAATGCTGCTGGAGGGCAAGCTGCCCTGCACCATCGGCGGCGGCATCGGCCAGTCCAGAATCTGTATGCTGCTGCTGGGCAAGGCACATATTGGCGAAGTGCAGTCCTCCATATGGGATCAGGAAACCTTCGATGTATGCAGTGCGGCAGGCGTAACGCTTCTGTAAATAACAAAATATGGACAAAATACGGGCAGGTCCGCCGCATGGGGTCTGCCCGTATACTCTATATTAATTTTTTCGATTCATATATTTCATTCCCTGAATTTTACAAATACTCCCTTATGTGCTAATATAAGTACATAAAAGAGATCTCTTAAAACAACATCGTTTCAGGCAGACTGCGAAAATTTCTTTCTGTTTTTGATATTTTTTATGATAATGTCTGCCGCCGCAAAAATGTTATTTTAATTAAGGAGGTTTTCTTATGAGGAATGAAATCACAAATCGTCAGGCTATGAGCACCATTGTTTCTCTGGTATGCTATATTTTTTCCTGCTACATCGCTTTTTCAGAGCCATGGACTGCGGGTGTCATGAAAATTTTTATGGCTGTCATACTCACTTTCGCCGCAACATTTGTATACTTCTGTGGAAAGCTTTCCCAGACACCTGATGAGCGGCAGACGACAGGAAGCATCCGGCCTGTTCCGGATTTTTCCGCAGCAAAATAACATCTGGCAGGGCTCTGGTATATTCCAGAGTCCTGCACACTTTTCAACCAGAATAAGGAGGCATTTATGGTGTCTCTTATACACATCTCCGAGCCCACG
>CAMQRG010000131.1 GCA_947036475.1 uncultured Clostridia bacterium | reverse complement strand
AGATAGCGTAGCGTCTCGTGGGCTCGGAGATGTGTATAAGAGACAGGTTTTGCCGATATTTTTATAAACAGAAATGTTTTTCCTTATCAGACGGGAACAATCTTTTTAAAACAAAAAAGAAATCCTGTGCGCTTTTTTTAGAAATTCAGCAAAAGCAAGCGCGTGAGCAGTCTTTCCTTTCTAAAAACCCAAAAATCTTATCGTTTTGATTATACCATATTTTGTCTTTCCCGACAAGCGCAAAGTATTGATTTCACAACATTTTTTAAGGATTTCGTCAGTATTTTTCAAAATTTTCCTACCTTATAAATTAAAACAGAGCGAAAAGGAAACCGGAAAGGGGAAACATCTTCATTCTGGCAGGACTTTGGTTGACTTTCCCCCCGCAAAGTGCTATGCTTATCAGAAAGAAGGACAAATGTACATGGGGGTTATGAAATGGGTTTTGATATTGATTTTATGCTGGAACTCGGAAAAACGCTTTCTCTCCTGTTCGTCATCATATTCATTGAAGGTGTGATATCCGGCAGACCAGATGGAAAATGGCCGGGGCTGCTTTTCGCCTCCTTCATCGGTGTGATTTCCATTATTGTGTGGGCAGTTTCCCGTTCTTTCCAGTATTTCCTGTTTATGCTGATACCAACGGCCATCTGCTTTTTTGTGTATTACATATCCAGAAGGAATGTAGCAAAAGGGCTGGGCTATCATCCAGAGGAGGAAGAATAACCACGCGGCAGGTACGGATTTTTTTCCGCCTGCCGTTTCTTTTTGGAGGGATTGCAATGATTCAGAAAAAACAACTCTGCGCCCTGCTTTTATCCATGCTGCTGCTGACCGGCTGCGGCTCGAATCAGCCGACATTTACAGCCGAGGCAGGGACACAGTCACCAGCTGTGAAAACAGTAACATTTGCAGTAGTCGGGGATATCATGGTACACGACTATCAATATAACGAATCCTATGACCATGCAACGGGGACATATGACTTTATGCACAATTTTCAGGATATGAAGCAGTATTTTGAGGGGCGTGATATCGTTCTGGGCAATCTGGAACTGACATTCGGCGGACCTGACCGTCCCTATTCCTCTTTCCCCTGCTTCAACACGCCTGACAGCTTTCTGGACGCCATAAAGGACGCAGGCTTTAACCTGCTGACAACGGCGAACAACCACAGTATGGATACGGGCAAAGCAGGCGTTATCCGCACGCTGGACAAGCTGGATGAATACGGTATTTCCCATTTCGGAACGAACCGTTCCCAGCAGGAGCAGGACACCATACTTTACAAAGATGTAAATGGACTGCGCTTCGCATTCCTGTCCTATACCTATGGCACAAACGGCATACCCATGCCCGAACCGTATCTTGTGAACCTCATTGATAATGACCGCATGGTGCAGCAAATCAGAGAAGCGCGGGAAAATGCGGACGTTGTAGTCGTTATGCCGCATATGGGCAACGAATACGAATCCACTCCACGGCAGATTTTCGTAGACTGGGCTGACCTGATGTTTGAATCCGGCGCGGATATCGTGCTTGCCAGCCACCCGCATGTTTTACAGCGCATGGAATACCGTAAACTGGACCATGGCGACGGGGAGCATGACGGTTTTATCATCTATTCCCTTGGGAATTTCATATCTTCCCAGACCACGCCGCCCCGAAACGCCAGCATCGTTCTGCATTTGACCGTTGAAAAAGTCGGAAATGAACCGCCTAATGTGCGTGAAGTTTCATTTGTGCCCATCTGGACACAGTTCCGCAGTGCGGCAGATGTGAACCATTTTGTAGTACGAAGTGTTTATGAAATGCTGAGTCTGCCCCAGCCTGAACTGGACCAGACCGTCCGCAGAAAGGACCAGAACCGTCTGCGCGAAATCCATAAGGAAACCGCCTGTTTCCTGCTGGACAGGGATATTCCGCTGGAGGAAATGCAGGAAGAATATGTTTTCCCGAAACCGTAAAAATGTGCTTGTTTTATAATTAACAAAGTGGTATACTGAGAAGCAATAACAGGATATTTCAAAAAACAACAAATTTGAATATAAAATCAGACCCCAGCCGCATATTATGCGGCTGAAATCGGGTTAAGGGGCGCTGAGGCTCCGGGGGAGCCTCGTCTAGCGCCGACCGGAGCGGAGCGGAGAAGGTCCCCTTACGGGTGGTTGAGGGCGCTGAGCCTTCGGTGGAGGCTCGTTCAGCGCAGACCGGAGCCCTCAAGGTCTTTTAGGTCTTTATGTTTTTTGTTTTGCAGCAAGAGAAAAGGGGGAATTTATAATGGCGGAAACGGATTACCTTGCGGAAAACGTTGCCTCTTTGCGGAAGGATTTGGGGAAAAATAATATCTCGCAGAATTTGTTCCAGCGTTTTAAGGAATTGATTATCTCCGGCCAGCTGCCTGCGGGCTATATGCTGCCAAATGAAAACGTCGTCAGCGAAATGCTGGGCGTTGGCAGGAGTACCCTGCGGGAAGCCTATACCGCTCTGGCTGTATTCGGCTTTATTCAGCGTTCCAAAGCCGGCACGTTTATCAACCAAATCGACAATATCGTTAATATTGCACCGTTCAGCATTACCGTCGAAAATTCCGACCTGAGCGACCTTTTGGAGTTCCGTTATATGCTGGAAGGCGAAACGGCAAACTACGCCGCCAAGCGCGCCACCCCTGAGGATATTTCACAGCTGGAATATTCCTATGGAAAAATGATTGAATTCCGCCATGATGTCAACCAGTTTGTAGATTATGACGCAATGTTTCATATGCAGGTTTCCGCAGCTACGCATAATAAACTGCTGATGAGTACCATGATTGCCGCAAAGGATTCTTTTGAAAAGGGTATCCGCCTTTCCCTGCGCGAATCCCTCACACAGAACCCGCGTGTAATTGATGTTACAATAGAACTTCATGGAAAAATCATAGAAGCCATTAAAAACGGTGATTACCAGACTGCTTATACCGCTATGCGGGAGCATATTTCTTATGTAAATCTGACAGTAAAATACGGTTGAGCAAAAGGCTTTATACGGTATCTGCCGCATAAAGCCTTTTTTATTCCTCTCATAGCTCCATTTCAAATTCCAGTTCTGTCAAATCCTCTCTCCAGGAGTGGTTCGGTTTTTCCGCGCATTTGCGAAATCCTGCTTTTTCATACATACGCACTGCGTCTTTCAAATCATCTGTTGTTTCCAAATATATCTTATGGAAACCGGTTTCCCGCGCAAACGTCAGCGCGGCGTCCAGCAAACGTCTGCCCAACCCTATGCCCCGGTAAAGCGGGTCAAGGAGAAACCAGCGCAGCTGCGCCCATTCCCCGCGCCCCACAATACCAATACAGCCGACCGTCCGCCCATTATGCTCTGCGCACCAAATCCTGCTTTTTTCCGGCTCTGCGTTCTGCATATATTCAAAAAAGGACTGTGCGACATACGCCTCAAAGCATACGTTATAGCCATATTCCTCCTGATAAATCCACCCATGCATTTGAGTCAAAATACCAATATCGCCCGGCTCCTGCTCTGTACGCAGTGTGACCTCCTCCGGACGTATTTCTTTCCCGCCCGTCAGAAGCGTCCTTATTGCCGTCATGCTCCGCGTCAGTTCTGCGCGCTGCACCTCCGGCAATGGCTCAATGAGTGACGCAATCTGCTCATTAGAGCTTTGTTCCAGCGCGGCAAGTTTTTCCTTTCCCGCTTTCGTCAGCGACAACAGTTGTACACGCCCATCTTCGTTGAAAGGCTTTCTCTCCAACCAGCCAGCCGCCTCCAGCCCTTTTATGATACGGCTGATATACCCCGCATTGACGCGCAGAGCCTCTGCCAGCAACTTCGGCGTACAACCCGCTTTACTGGCTTCAAACAGCACACGCGCCTCCGCCAGCGAAAGCCCGCTTTCCAGAATATGCTGGTCAAGCAGCCCAAGTATATTTGTGTAATACCGGTTAAAACTCCTTATTTCACTGATTTGCTTTTGTGTATTCCGTTCCATTGCAGTGCCATCTCCTTTCTTTTATGATAGTTTACAAAAATTAGTTGCCTTTGTCAATCATATTATTTGCTTTAGGCAATTATTTTCCACGAATACGGCAGAATATCCCGTAATCACAGCCCAAAGGCTGATACTGCTTGCTTTTCCTGTATTTTTATGCTAAAGTTTTGGGTATATGAGAAGTACCAAAAACATGAAAAGATACGTCTTATTTCTATTACAAACGTTGCAGGAAACGCGTTATCCTGCCGTTCCGTTATATAGGAGGAAAAAACATGGATTTTAAGTTTGAAATTGCAAAACTACTGGCAGATGCCGCCGGCATTTCCATAGAAGATGCCGCAGCAGCTGTGGAAGTGCCAGCCAATAAGGCAATGGGGGATTATGCTTTCCCCTGTTTTCGTCTGGCAAAAACTTTTCGTAAGGCTCCGCCGTTGATTGCGCAGGAATTGATTGCGAAATTGGAACAGCCCGCTTTTCTTTCCAAAATGGAAGTCGTTGGAGCTTATGTAAACTTTTTTCTGGATAAAGGTGTGTATGCAGAGCAGGTACTGCGCCGCGTGTTGTCCGAAAAAGAAAATTATGGCAAAAGTGATATTGGCAAAGGCAAAACCATCGTTATCGACTATTCTTCCCCGAATATCGCAAAGCCTTTTCATGTCGGCCATCTGCGTTCCACTGTAATCGGTAATGCCATCTATAAAATATACGAAGAACTGGGCTATCATTGTGTCGGCGTGAACCATCTGGGCGACTGGGGCACGCAGTTCGGAAAACTCATCGTTGCCTACAAAAACTGGGGCAGCAAAGAGGCTGTTGAACGTGACGGCATACAGGAACTGATGCGGATTTATGTAAAATTCCATGACGAGGCGGAGCATGCCCCTGCATTGGAAGATGAGGCGCGGCTCTGGTTTGTAAAAATGCAGGACGGCGACGAGGAAGCCCTCTCTCTTTGGAAATGGTTTTATGATATTAGCATAAAAGAGTTTGAACGTGTCTATGATATGCTTGGCGTTAAATTTGACGCATACACTGGCGAGAGTTTTTATAATGATAAAATGGCTCCCGTTGTAGAAGAATTGAAGCAGAAACAACTGCTGAAGGAAAGCGAAGGCGCAATGATTGTGGATTTAGAGGACAAGAATATGCCTCCCTGCCTGATTATCCGTAAGGACGGCGGCACACTTTATGCCACAAGGGATATCACTGCCGCGCTTTACCGTAAAAAAACATACAATTTTGACAAGTGTGTCTATCTGACCGCACTTGACCAGAATCTGCATTTTGCACAGTGGTTTGAGGTCATTCATAAAATGGGCTACGACTGGTATCAGAATTTGATTCACGTACCTTTTGGCCTTGTCAGTCTGGACAGCGGCAAACTCTCCACGCGGCATGGAAATGTTGTACTGATGGAGGAATTACTCAATCAGGCAATCAGCGAAACGAAAAAAATCATTGAGGAGAAAAATCCCAACCTTGCGGATAAAGAAAATGTTGCAAAACAGGTTGGCATTGGCGCTGTTATTTTCAATGACCTCTACAACACCCGTATTAAGGACGTTGTATTCTCCTGGGAACGTATGCTGAACTTTGACGGTGAAACAGGTCCCTATGTGCAGTATACGCA
>CAMQRG010000130.1 GCA_947036475.1 uncultured Clostridia bacterium | reverse complement strand
TGGTACAGCAGCTACTGCAACGGTTGACCCAAGTACTGGCGCAATTACGATTGTAGGCGGCGGCACAACGGAAATTACGGCGACAGTGTCTGCAAACGGCGACTATACAGATTGTTCGGCTAAGTTTACACTGACTGTTGACCCTGCGCAGCTTGCAGTTACGACAAAAGCGGAACCCGCAACAATTAAGCAGGGCCAGACTGCTCAGTTCTCGTACGAGATTAACGAGGAAGGGCTGAAGGGCGAAGATACGTTAGCGGATCATGTAAACAATGGCAGCGTAACTTATGAATTGTGGCAAAATGATGCAAAAGTAGCTGACGCGTCAGCAGTCAGCACACTTGAGCCCGGCACATATGAAGTTCGTACTGCTGGCCTTTCAGCAAAAACAAGCAGCTATGAATTGGCATACACATACGGTACACTGACGGTTACGGCAGACGGCGAAGTAGATCCGCCGGGGCCGACGGTTGCCGAGCCTGCGTTTACCCCGAACGGTGGTTCTTTCAGCAGCTTCCCTGTAAAAGTAACCATTACAGCGGCGGATGGTGCGAAAATCCTTTACAGCGCGGATGGAACATCTTTCGATGGTATGAGGGATGAAGATGCGGCAGACAGCCCTTTGGAAATTACGCTGGATGGACCGGCTACAGTAAAAGCGATAGCTGTAAAAGATGGTGTACGCAGCGCAGTTGCAACGGCTACTTTTAGTAAAAAATCCACTGGTGGCGGTTCTTCCTCTGGCGGCTCCGGCGGCGGTGGCGGCGGCGGTTCTTCTTCCGTGACAGTACCCGTTTCCGGCGATGACAAGAGCGTAGAAGTAAGCGCGAAGGTTTCCGGCTCTACGGCTACAATCGACAAAATCGAAGGCCTGAATAAGGTTCTGGACGGCGATGTGGATACTGGCGTTGTGGAAATTGACCTGACCGCACTGAAAAAAGATATTGACACTGTAAAACTTCCGGCGGCGGCTCTGGAGGATATCGCAAAAGCAGCGGCTGACGCAGATAACGACGTAGAAGGGCTGGCAGTCAAGCTAGATTCCGGTACAGTGGAATTTGACGCGGACGCTCTGGAGGCGATCGCTGACCAGGCAAGCGGCAGCACGATTGAACTGAAGCTGGAAAAGAGCAATGCAAACGGCCTGAACAGCAGCCAGAAGGACGCTGTAAAGGATATGGATATCCATGGACATTTTGACCTGACGCTGAACGGCGGCAGGGCGATTGTTGATTTCAAGGGCGGCAGGGTTTCTGTAAAGATTCCTTTCGCGGTTCCTTCCGGTAAAGAAGCGGCAAACTTTGTAGTTATTTATGTAGCGAACGACGGTTCTGTGGAAGAAATGCGGACAAACTGCTCCGGCGGCTATATCAGCTTTACGACAGACCATTTCTCCAAATACGTTATCGCTTATAAGGCTCCGGAACCCGTTGAGCCCGTTGAGGAAACGCCTGTTGCGGCGGACTGCGACGGCGGCAGCAGCTGCCCCGCGCATAAGTTCACCGATGTGAATACAAGCCTGTGGTATCACAAGGCAGTGGATTATGCCATCAATAACAGCCTGATGAGCGGTGTTGGCGAAAACACATTCTCTCCAAATGCCAACCTTTCGAGGGCAATGCTGGCGCAGATCCTTTATAATCTGGCAGGACGGCCCGCTGCAGCAGGAGCTTCTGACTTCAACGATGTAGCAGAAGGCATGTGGTACATAAATGCTATTGTATGGGCGGCAGAAAACGGCGTTGTCAGCGGCCTTGGCAACGGCAAATTTGGCCCGAATGACAACATTACACGTGAACAGCTGGCGGTTATGCTTTACCGTTATGCTGGCTCCCCTGCGGCTGGCGGCAGCCTTGACGGCTTCGCTGACGCGGGTAAGGTGAGCGGCTATGCGCAGAACGGACTTGTCTGGGCAACCAGCAATGGCGTGATGAGCGGCAAGGGCGGCGGCATGCTTGACCCTCAGGGTCTGGCTACCCGTGCGGAAGTCGCACAGATGCTTTACAATTACCTGAATAAATAATTCAGCATGGGGCGGCGGAAACCCGCCCCCTCTTAAAAATGCATATGTCTTAATTGTTTGAAAGCTAACCTTGGGAAAAGGCGTGGATGGATGTCCGCGCCTTTTTCTGTGCAGCGGATCAGGAAGCATCTGCGTGGTATAGGGAAAAGAGAATCTCTGGCTTGAGCTAAAGAATATTATTTTTTGGACGGGGAAAATCTGCCTTTCGTTTGAACTATGCCATGGGTCAGGGTGGCCTGAGAATGTTAACCAGTTCAATTTAACTATTTGTTACAGAAAGAAAAATAATTATAAAGCAGAATACTATTATATATTTTAAGGACGGGCACTACAGGAATTTGGCAAGAAATGTATCCAGAACAAAAAACAAAATTATACTATTAAGATTGTGGCGGAATAAGTACGGTAAGCTTGAAAATGAAGCAAAAAAGCTTTGTTAAATTAAAATATTATTAAAATTTAATTAAAAACGGGGAATTTTAGAAATAATAGTCATAATACTATCCTTTTTTTGGCTTATAAGTGAAGGGCTTTTTTCTCCCCTTCTTTGCACCTTGGAAATTTCATACCAGCAACAGGAATACTTTACTCTGCCAGCCGGAAACGGAAAGCAGCGCCGACAATACGCCATGAGGGTCATGACAGGAGGTCACATATGATTGGAGCGAACAAAATTGTCGGTCGTGCGTCTTTGGCAAGGCGCATTGCGACGACCTGGACAGAGCCATAATGATACACCCGCCGAGTCCCAGACATCGCAAGGACGGCGGCCCGCATGAAGGGGGAGGTGAGATGCCTGTGAGCACAGCCAGTGCTGTTCCTGTTGTCGAAAAATACTGCGTTCAATGCGGCTGGGAAATATTGCTATTTGCGGATTGGCCATTGAATAAACTTTACAGATTCCATGCAATCCGCTATAATAAAAACAATCAAAGGACGATAAAAAACGGACAAAGGAGGCAAAAACATGACAGATGAAACCAAACAGGTTCTTGAGGTTGTGAAAGAGATGTTTGAAGCCTTAAATGCAAAAATTGACGGGCTGGGTACGGAGATGAAAACCCGTATGGCAAAGATTGAAACGACCCTTGAGAATGATACGAATAAAAGAATCCAACTTCTTGCGGAGGGCTACCAATCGGTCGGGGTGATTCCGGAAAAAATGGAGCAGCTTTCCGAGGAGGTTGGAGCCATCAGGGCAGACGTGGACATCATCAAGAAGGTTGTCACGACGCATTCCGTGGAGCTTGACAAGCTGGGTAAAGCAAGATAACACACAGTTTTGTGTATTGTACAAAATAATAAGTTATGAAAGAAGCCTTTATTCTGAATAGGGGCTTTTTATTTTGGGATACTTTTTGCAAGGAGGGATGTGGATGACAAAAAACGGAAATGTTTCAGATTTGGGCATTTATGTGTCGATGCTCATTCTCAATAACAAAATATTTGAGCGCGGACTGATTACGGAACCCATGAAAAATAAGATGTCGGCGTTAATCCAATCAGAGTATGAGAAAAGGTAAGGGAAATTTTGGAAGTTTTATTTTGTTGCGCTGTATCTGCTGGGCAGGTATAATGAAAACGTATACAAAATCAGGCCTCCAAAGGAGGTCATGGATATGGAAATATTCAGGGTAAGGGAAGAGCTTAAAAACAAACCAATACGGGAGATTCCCTTGCGGGTGACATATTACGCCCGTGTCAGCAGTGAAAGGGATGAGCAGCTCAATTCCCTGAAAAACCAGACGCAGTATTATGAGGATTATATCAAATCTAATCCCAGGTGGACTTATGTGGACGGATATGTCGATGAAGGGATTTCCGGTATTTCTACGCAGAAGCGGGAAAATTTCCACAGGATGGTCGAGGACGCCATTGCGGGGAAATTCGATTATATTGTCACAAAGGAAATTTCACGTTTCGCGAGGAACACGCTGGACAGTATCAGTTACACGAGAAAGCTTCTGTCGAATGGAGTGGCGGTGTTTTTTCAGAATGACAACATCAATACGCTGGACGAGGACAGCGAGTTCCGCCTGACCATCATGGCGGGCGTCGCGCAGGACGAGGTGCGCAAGCTGTCCAGCCGTGTGAAATTCGGGCACAAGCAGGCCATCAAAAACGGGGTGGTATTGGGCAATTCCCATTTATACGGGTATGACAAGGAAAAAGGGCGTTTGACGGTCAATGAGGAAGAAGCGGAGATGGTGCGTTTTATCTTTGAAAGCTACGCGGGCGGGGAAATGACAACGCCCAAGATTGAAAACGCGCTGTATGAAATGGGCTGGCGCAATTACAAGGGCGGCAGGATTGACCGCGGCGTGATCCAGCACATCATCACCAATCCCAAGTATAAGGGCTATTATGTGGGCAATAAGGTCAAGGTCATTGATATGTTCACAAAAAAGCAGGCGTTCCTGCCGGAGGAAGAATGGGTGATGTATAAGGACGAGGAGAAGGTTCCGGCTATCGTCAGCGAGGAGCTTTGGGAACGGGCGAACCGCATCTACAAAATGCGGGGCGACATCATCAAAAACCGCCGGAGTTCTTTCAAGACGGACAATCTGTTTACCGGAAAAATCATCTGCGAGGCAGACGGCTGTGCGTACTGGCTGAAGGCGCGTTCCGACCGGAACGGGAACAACAATTCTCGTTGGGTATGCAGCCACAAGCTGAAGGCGGGTACGGGAAACTGCAAATCCTTCGCCATCATGGAGCGGGAATTGCTGGACATCCTTGCCAGTGTGCTTCGGGAAATCTGCGGGGGCTTCGACGAGGTCGTAGAGCGGTTCGTGCGTCTTTATGAGAAATCCGCGCAGTCTGTGGATTATGACGGGGAAATGGAAAAGATACGGGAGGAAATCCGAAAGGTTGAGCAGAAAAAGGACAAGCTGCTGGAATACAATCTGGATGGCAAAATTTCAGACAAAGAATTTTTGCGGCGGAACGACAGCCTGAACCATTCGCTGGAGCAGCTGGAAAAAGCGGCGGAGGAATTGGAAGCGCAGAAAGAGGACGACAGGGTGAAGCTGGAAGAAATCTACCGGCTGAAGAAGAACTTGAAAGGGCTGGACGCGATTACGGCGGAGGACTTTACGCAAAGCATTATCAACCTTTTTATTGACAGGATTTATGCCGAGCCTGTTGACGACAGGCAGATGAAGCTGAAAATCGTGCTGAATACAGGCGATACAAGGAACAGGGTCTATGAAAAACAGACTTGCGGCGGCGGGAAAGACGGTGTCCGTTCGGGGCATACGATGAAGAAAATGATTGAAGCCCAGGAAAAAATGATGGCAGAAAAAAATCAGGGCTGATAACGGCCTGACCGGATAAAATATCCGGACAGAAAGGAAGCTTGGAGAGGACTCCGGGCTTCCTTTTTTCCTGTGAATCATGCGGTTTTGCTGCCGGTAAGGAGATATTTCAGTTTTGTTTTTGTTGTAGGAAACATTATTTTGTGGTATACTTACGGTTGAGCCTTTTAGGAATGGATGGCGATGGCTTGAAAAACGAATTGCAGTATTTGATAAAGATGAGAAGGAAATGCGTAACGGGAGGAAAACACATGGCAAAGCGGGAAATTCGCCTGAGTACAGACGAGATTTTGCGGAAGAAATGCAAGGTGGTAAAAGAGATTGATG
>CAMQRG010000129.1 GCA_947036475.1 uncultured Clostridia bacterium | reverse complement strand
AAATCTACCGTATTTCTTGAAAAACGACTAATAGATTTCGTAATGATCAAGTCAATTTTTCCATCGGCCGCATCTTGTATCATCTGCAAAAAGCCTTTCCTCCCGCTCACTCTCAAACCGCTCCCATAATCCAAGTATATCCCTGCAAAATCCCATTCAGCATTGCCAGAAATGAGTGTCTTATATGCCCCTATCTGTGTTTCAATGCTCTTTTTCTGCATCTCGCTTTTTGTACTTACACGGCAATAGGCTGCCACCTTCAGCTTTTCATTTGTAATCTTCATATAAGTCCCTCACACCGATACAGATCTCCGAATTGCTTTCCTCCCCTCTATTTTAACACGAAAAAAGGCATCCGAATTATTCGAAGTCTGATCCGATGCCTTTTTGAGTATCTTTATTTATGTCTATTCTTATTTTTCTTTTTGCAACAGGTTGATTACCTCACAATGCACCGTATGCGGGAACATATCCACCGGCTGCACCTTCCTCACCTGATAGCTGCCATCCGTCAACACCGCCAAATCCCTTGCCAGCGTAGCGGGATTACAGGAAACATAAACAATTTTTTCCGGAGCAATCTGCATAATCGTTTCCAGCAGCCTGCCATCGCACCCCTTTCTGGGCGGATCGACCACGACCACATCTGCTGCTCCCCCGTTCCTAACCCATTCCGGTACGACCTCCTCAGCCGCGCCCGCCGCAAACTCCACATTCAAAATCCCATTTCGTGCCGCATTTGTCCTTGCGTCCTTTACAGCCTGCTCTACAATTTCCACGCCAAACACACGTTTCGCCTTCCTCGCGAAAAAGAGGCTCATTGTACCAATTCCGCAGTAAAGGTCAAGCACCGTTTCTGACCCGTCCAGCCCTGCCAAGGCAACAGCTTTTTGATACAAAACCTCCGTCTGCGCCGGATTTACCTGATAAAACGACAACGTAGAAATCTCAAACGAAAGCCCGTCCAACTCATCAGAAATGGTATCCTTCCCCCAAACAGGAATGATTTTCCGCCCCAAAATGACATTCGTCTTTTCTTGATTGACATTCAGCACAACTGATGCCAGTCCCTGCACGACTTGCAGGCGTTCCGCCAACTCCGCGCTATGCGGCAGCCCTCCGCCATTGACAACAATACAAACCATCAATTCGCCGCTTTTTTTACCCACACGGGTCAAAATATGGCGCACCAGCCCTGTATGTTTTTCCTCATCATACGGCAGGATATGGTATTCCGCCATAAACTCCCGCATGATGCGCACGACTTCCTCATTGCACTCGTCCTGCAAGAAACAAACAGGCGTTTCCACAATACGATGGCTTCTTTTGGCATAAAACCCGACCGCACAACCGCCGTCCGCACACCGCCCGACAGGGAACTGTGCTTTATTACGGTAAAACCAGGGCGATTCCGCGCCTATAATATCAAGAACATCAATTCCCTTTAATCCGCCGATACGTTCCAGATCGTCCTGCACCTTCCGCTTTTTACAGGCAAGCTGCGCCTGATAAGACAGGCTTTGCAGCTGGCAGCCGCCGCATTGTTTTGCCACAGGGCAGCGCGGTTCGCAGCGCTCCGGAGATTGCGTCAATATTTCCAGCAATTTACCATAGCCATAGCTTTTTTTTACTTTCAGCATCAATACACGCACAGTTTCACCGGGCAGCGCACCGTCTACAAACACAGTAAACCCGTCCAGCCGACCGATGCCCTCGCCGGTGCTGCCCATTGCATCTATCTGAAGCTCATACGTTTTATTTTTCTCCACAGGAATCCCCATGTTTTCTCTCCTTTTCTTTAAGACCTAAAAAACTTTCGGGAGGCTGTCCCCTCTATTTCGTTGCTGCTGAGCGGGCAAAGTCCGTTTTACTATAGTCAGTTGCATACGCTTTCATCTCTTAACCTGTTTTCCAGCTGCATAATCACGCGTCCAGAACTGTATCAAACTGCCTGCTCCGCCTTCTTGTCCCATCTCTGCATTCGCACATGCATACGGATGGAAATAAAGTTTAGGGTCGAGCCCTTTTTAAAGAGTTTGCAGGGTGCAGGACAGAGTCCCCCTGTCTTAATCTTTTTACCTGCCAGAAAACTCGCATACTGTCCCATTGCAGACGCAGTGCCTGCAATGTATAAAGCTGCACTCCGCGCGTCCCTCACCAGTCTCCAGCATCTGCCGCATCTCCGCCATCGTCCGCAGAACCTCCCGCCGCACGCCAGCCGTATTCCTTATCTCGAACATATAATCGGCATACACCAGCCGTCCAAACCTCGGCCGTTTCCCATAGACATCTTCCAACAGCAAAAAATACGCCGCCAGCTGCAAATAATCCCCCCTGTGCGGCTCCGGCGCATCGCCAATCCGTCCGCTTTTCAGTTCCACTGGCATAATCCGCCCGCCGAGCCTGCTTCGGAACACATAGTCCGGCTTGCCCTGCAGCCCAAACCGCGCTGAATACAGCAATTTCCCGAAATCCTCCTGCCCTGCCCCGCCTTTCTGGTCGGCATAAATCAGCGTATAGCCCCGCAGAGTGTCCCGCGCGGGCAGCTTCCGCAGCCTCCTGCCTCCCCGCCGCAAAAGCAGACAAAACATCAGCAGCAGAACAACGGCAATCCCTGCCAGTTCTGCCGCTGTCCTGTTTTCAAGCAAACTTTTCCAGCTTTCAAGCCATTCCATAGCGCACCCAAAAATATCCAATCAGTCCCAACAGTATCAATAACACAAGCACAGCCGCAAACCTGCACAGTCTGATGCGCCAGCGCAGCCTCCGGTAACTCTTTCGGTGGTGTTCCAGCCCGCGCGTAAAATTTCCCGCCGCTTTATCCGTCAGCCCAAGCCGCTCATTACGCTCCCGATACAGCCGCCGCAGTTCCTTCATTCCATACGTACGTTCGTAATACCACTGGTATGGGCAGTACGAATACCTGTTCAACTCGCTTGCGGAAATGGGCTTTTCCTCTTTATTCATAATCACTCAAAATCCGACCGGCGGATGTTCCGCTGAAGCATACGATGATAACCTGCCCAGCTGCCCTGTGTAGTATCCGCCGCAAGTGTTTCCTCATACATCTTTGTTTTTGCGTCCAAATTATCTGCGCAGTGCAGCAGAAACGCCTCAATAGTTTCCGGCACCTTCGGAGAGCCAAACTCAAGTTCTCCATGATGTGCCAGTATACAATGCATCATCAATGTTTTCAGCTGTTCCGGAAAGCCCTCTATGCCTGCCGCCGTATCCCGCACCAGTTCCGCACCCATAAAAATGTGCCCCAGAAGCTGCCCTTCGTCGGTATAATCATTCTGCGGAAAGTCAGAAAGCTCCATCACCTTGGCAACATCGTGCAGCATAGCGCACGCAATGAGGATATCTCTGTTTACGAATTTGTAACGCGGAGCCAGAAAATCGCAGGTTTCGGTCACAGAAAGCGTATGCTCTACCAGCCCGCCGCGAAAACTGTGGTGCATATTTTTTGCCGCAGAGTGGTACTTAAATTCCTTGGAAATAACCGGATGGCGCAGAAAAACCTCCTCCAGCAGTTTTTTGATGTGCGGATTGGATATGGTTTTTATGTAACCCATCAGTGTATTGTACATCTCGTCAATGTTTTTTTCCGTACATGGCACAAAATCTGCAGGGTCATATTCGCCCTCGTGACTGCGACGGACGCGTTTCACGTTCAGCTGCAAATCGTTGTTAAATGTGGTGACAAACGCGTCTATCTTGATAAAATCACCCTCCGCGAAGCTCTGGATGTCCTTCGTCATATCCCAGACCTTGGCATCGACCATGCCAGTTTTATCCTGCAATTTCAGAGAAAGATACGTCTTTCCATTGCGGGATTTCATGCTCTGGCGCGTTTTACAAAGGTAGTGTTCCATGACGTTTTCGCCCTCGCGCAGTTCGTTGATATATTTCATGAATGTCCTCCGTTCTATGGGGCACGCGCCCCCTTTGCTCGTTTCTACCTTATTATACACGATTTCCGCCGCTCCCGCCACATAAAAATGAAAAGAAAAAGAGCTTACGGGCTCTGTGCCCTCTGGCGTCCCGATGCCTTCTTCTTTTTGCATGAATACGCGATTTGTGGTATGATGGAATAAACGCAATGATTTGAAAGGAGATGCTTGCATGCAGAATGTAAAAAAAATGATAGTCGTATTTGCAGCACTGACCACGCTGCTCTGTGCCGCACCCGTATACGCAAAAACGTCCGAACCACTCATCATCAATAACTGGCATCTGGATTTTCGCGACAGGACAAAAAATTGCTCCAATGCCGATATGGGCTGGGAATGGAATGCGCGTTCCCGAACCCTGACACTGGAGGATTTTCGCGTGCAAGTTCCCGATGGCGAAATGGAGCATCAGGCAGCAATATTCCTGCCAGAAAACAGCACCATACAGCTTGTCGGTGATACTAACGCGATATATGCCCACGCTTACGACTGCACGCCTGTTTATTGCGAGGGCAAACTCACATTCGCCGGACGCGGCAGTATGCTCATTACAACAGACAGCAGCGCTGCCAGCGGTATATTTGTGGAGCATGGACCGCTGGTGTTTTCGGAGAGCGTCAAAATTACATTTGACCCAGCCGGATACGTATTTACACTGAACGACGTCAAAGGCGGCGAAGCTGTCCTCAGTGTACGGGATAAAGCGAAAGTCATTTTCCCCGATGACCACGTCCGCGCAATTGCCGTCACACATGATTCTTCGGTCAAATCGAAGCAGATTGCTTATGATTACGATCAGGATATCGACCGCGAAGCTGGTACTGTGACACTGCTGAAAAACAGCGCGAAATCCGACACAGAGAAACCGGAGGAACTTCCGGCAGAGCAGAACGCTCTTTCTCATGAATACCGTTTCCCTGTAGGCAGCCCTGTCGTCCTCAAAGATGGTTCGTCTGCCATAACAGTCGGCGCGTCGCCTTACATCAGCGAAGGCTATACCATGCTCCCCCTGCGTGCATTGGAAGTTGTGTCCTCTCCTGAACCGGAAAACTATTTCAGCACAATCTGGGACAGCGCGGCGCGGACCATTTCCATCTGCCACACCACACCTGACAACCCGTATAACTCCGCAGTGCTGATTTTCACCGATGAGCCGAAAATGCGAATGGAGGGCGGCGAATTTCTCAGCCTTACCACTCCTGTCTCGCTAAAAGGCGAACGTACATTCATATCTCTGCGGGACTTTGCAAAGGCGCTGGAGCTGATGGGGGTCACTTGCGAAATACGCTGGGAGGCCGCAACGAAAACCGCTGTGCTGACTGTCTGGAACGCGGAGGCATAACATTCCTTTCCGACATTCTCTCACCGGCGCAGTCGCAAAGCCTCTCAATTTCAGAAGGATAGCGGAAATTTTTACGCAACGAGGGTTTTCTTCATGGGTATACCAGCGCAATTGCTGTCTGGGAACAATGGGGAACACTCGGAAACAACGGGGAACACCGGGGACAGAGAAGGAGAAGGAGAAGGAGAAGGAGAAGGAGAAGGAGAAGGAGAAGGAGAAGGAAAAAGAGAATTTTAAAAAACTTTTCGTCAAAGGTATTTTGCCGGAAAATGAGAGCATTTGCGATAAAAGGAAAGGTATTCTGAACGTAATGTTCGCGTTCCGCAAATCCCCTCAAACCACATGGCAAAACCTGAATTTTCCGGCTTTGCAAACCGCCATTTTCCCTTGGCGTGCTTACAAACCCGCCTGCCCAAAGGAGTCCCCCAGCTTCTGAACAAAAAAAATCCCAGCCACAAAACCGCAGCTGGAATCTCTCACACAAAAATATCCATCGTCCCCAGCCGCACATATGTGCGGCTGAAAACGGGTCAAGGACTGAAAATCCTTGCAGGG
>CAMQRG010000128.1 GCA_947036475.1 uncultured Clostridia bacterium | reverse complement strand
ATCACAGACGCTGCATTTGTATTTTTTCATCATACCGCTCCTTTCTTCACAGGGCAGTATAGCCAAAACGTCAGCGTGTTATGCCTGTTACAATAAAATATCTTTCAAATAGCTCTCTGCGTCAAACGCCGCACCAAGCCCCAGGTAATCCGATACCGTCTGCCCCAGATCTGCAAACGTTTTTCTCACACCCAAATCCACACCGGGACGCACCTTTCTGCCATAAACCAGCAGAGGAACATATTCCCGCGAGTGGTCTGTACTGGGCGTTGTCGGGTCACAGCCATGGTCGGCAGTAATAAAGAGAATATCATCCTCTTTCATTTCCGCCATAATTTCCGGCAGTTTGGCGTCAAAATACTCCAGCGCACCCGCATACCCCTCCACATCGTTACGATGCCCATAAATCATATCCGTATCTACAAGATTTGTGAACAGTATACCTTCAAATTCTTCCTTTGCATACTGTATCGTTTTTTCAATTCCATCATTATTATTTGTCGTATGGTCTGTACGCGTCATGCCGCGGTGCTCAAATATATCCTCAATCTTGCCTACTGCCGTCACATTCATACCTTTTTCCTTCGCCAAATCCAATATTGTTGTTCCCGTCGGCTCCAGAGAAAAATCCTTCCTGTTTTTTGTACGTGTAAACGCCCCGTTTTTCTCTCCGATGAACGGACGCGCAATCACCCTTGCCACACCGTGCTCGCCTGTCAGTATCTTTCTTGCAATTTCGCAGATTTCGTACAGCTTAGGCACAGAAATCACTTCCTCATGCGCGGCAATCTGGAATACACTGTCCGCAGAGGTATAAATAATCGGGTATCCCGTTCTGACATGCTCCTCTCCCAGCACGTTAATAATCTCCGTACCGGAAGCCGCGTAATTCCCCAGTGTTTTCGTGCCGATTGCCGCTTCAAAAGCGTCCATCACCTCTTTGGGGAATCCGTTTTCCGTATAGGTCGGGAATGGTTTTTCCGTAATCACGCCTGCCATCTCCCAGTGTCCGGTCGTGGTATCCTTGCCGATAGATTTCTCCGCCATCTTGCAGAATGCCCCCATAGGTGAATCTACCCTGCCGAGCAGTGAAATATCCTCCCCCTGAATATTACCCAGTCCCAGCGCACACATATGCTTCAGATCTGTCTGCGGCCTTGCCTTTTTAATATTTACAAGCGTATTGCTGCCAGCATCTCCAAAATCCGCCGCATCTGGCAGTTCTCCGATGCCTACACTGTCCAGCACAATAATAATTGCCCGTTTCATACTATCATCCTTTCTCACCAATCACCTTCAACACCAGCGGGGGAATCTCCGCTTTTTCTTTTCCAATGAAAACTGCCTGCCGCAAAAACGCTGTTGCTCCGCCGCATTTTTCCTCCGATGCACTGTAAACCACAGCCAGCGGCTCGCCCTTTCGCACAGCATCGCCCAGCCTTTTTTTCATCACGATTCCCGCGCCAAAATCCAGCGGCTGCTCCTTGAATATTCTGCCCGCACCTGTTTCCTGTGCCGCGCGTCCGATTAACGCAGTATCCATATGGGTCACGTAGCCGTCCTGCTCCGCCAGCACCTCCATGCAGATTGGCGACAGCGGCAGAATGCTCCTGTCCGCTATCACACGAACATCTCCGCCCTGCTGACGCAGAAGCTCCTCAAACTTCGCAAGACCCCCGCCGTTCCGTATCTGTTCCAGCAGCAGTTCCCGTCCTTCCCCAACGTTTTTCACTCTGCCCGCCAAAAGCAGCATATGCGCACCCAGCGTCAGGGATACCTCCAGTAAGTCGCCTCCTGCCTTACCCTCCAGAATATCAATCGCCTCCATCACTTCAAGGCTGTTGCCGATGTTCATGCCGAGGGGCTGGTCCATGCCGCTGATGACCGCCGTCACCTTTCTGCCGACACGTTTACCCATTTCCGCCATTACCTGCGCCAGCCGTTCCGCACTTTCCAAATCCCGCATAAATGCCCCGCTGCCGCATTTTACGTCCAACACAATGCCATCTGCGCCCGCAGCAATTTTTTTAGACATAATGCTTGCCGCAATCAGCGGAATACTGTCCACTGTACCCGTTACGTCCCGCAAAGCATACAGCTTCTTATCTGCTGGTGTAAGGCTGCCGGTCTGACTCATCAGCACGATGCCGCTCGCTTTGGCAAACCATACTGCATCTTCCTCCATTACGTCCACATGGAAACCGGGAATAGATTCCAGTTTATCAATCGTCCCGCCGGAAAAGCCCAGTCCGCGCCCGCTCATTTTTACCACAGGCACGCCGACAGACGCCACCAGAGGCGCAAGCACCAGCGTTGTCGTATCGCCTACGCCGCCTGTGCTGTGCTTATCCGCCTTAAAGCCCGCAACGCCGGAAAGGTCAAACATGCTTCCCGAACGCGCCATTTCTATCGTCAGGCACGCCGTTTCTTCCGCATCCATTCCCTTAAAAAACACTGCCATCAGGAACGCTGCAACCTGATAATCCGGCAGCGAACCGTCTGTTACGCCTTTTACAAAAAAAGCGGTTTCCTCCGGCGTGAGCCTTCCGCCGTCCCTTTTTTTTAATATCATATCCACAAAATTCATCGTCATCCTCCTTTCAGGAGTTAAGCGCCTCTGCTTTTGCCATATATTTTTATCATTTTACCACACTTTCAGAAAAATTTCGATAGCCAGACAAAAAAACTGCCGTTCCTTTCAAAAATCGCAGCCAGACAGACGCTTTTTTCAAAAATAAAAATAGAATAATAACCAGAGGCGAAACAGTATTGACACAAAAATACCAGAAAAGGTATAATGATCTTAAATTTGGAATTTATCAAAACACTACAAAAATTTAACATAAAACAGGATAGAAACAGGATAGTGATCGGCATGAAAAAGAAGTGGAAAACAGGCAGAACAGATAAAGGGATTTCTTTGCTTCTTTCAATTATATTGGTTTTTTCCGTACTGGGGACGGTTGTCTTTTCAGTTTCGCGGAAAATCACAAAGGAGATGTCTGAATCAGCGGTTCAGAACCTGAGCGAAAGCCTTGAGCTGATAAAGGGTACGCTGGAAGCAATCCTTCAGAAAGAAGCGGAATTTCAGCTGCTGATCGCGCAGGAAATCGCGGCAAAAGAAGACCCTGAGGAATTTATACGCTCTTACAACAAAAACCGGACAATGGTAAAACTTTCGCTTGTGATGGAAGGCGAAACAGAAGGTATTTCCAATACAGGAGATGTTTTCACAGAAGAAGGATTGGATTTTTCCGCCGGAGATACAGTAGATGAACTTCCAATTTCCAAATCATATCTGAATTATATGGGAACCTGGGCATACACCATGAAATGCCCTGTCGAGCGGGACGGGCAGCGGATTGCATGGCTTTATGTGGAATATATATATGATTCCTTTGAAAAATCACTGCCAGACGGATTTTATGACGGCAGGGCAATGCTCTATATCATGGACGCGCACAGCGAGCGTTTCGTGCTGAAGCCCAAAGGCGCAGGCGAACGCGACGCAGGCCATCTCAATCTGGAGGATTTTTACTATGCAAACAAAATCATGGAGGAAAATATTCGGGCAGAAGTTGCTGATTGCGTGGAAAACAGTCAGAATATACTGTTTTACCATGATATTCGCAGTATAAATTCACTGACTTATATGTGGGCTGTCAACGGCGGGTCCGCCTATCTGGTCGGCTATGTACCTCTGGAAGCCATCCAGCAGGAAAGCCGGACAGTCAACCAGAATATCTTTATTGTTGTATTTGTTATGCTGGGGGCATTCTTCCTTTGCTGCATACTGTATTTTTTCAGTCAGAAGGAACAGAACAGAATCCGAAAGGAACGCGAAGCGGAACGGGAAATCCACAACCGCCAGCTTGCGGAGGCGCTGCAGGCGGCACAGCTTGCAAACAGTTCCAAAACAATGTTCCTTTCCAATATGTCACACGATATCCGCACACCAATGAACGCTGTGCTGGGCTTTACAACATTGCTTGCCAAAGACGCGGAAAATCCCGAAAAGGTGCGGGCGTATACAAAAAAAATTACCGCATCGGGTCAGCATCTGCTGAGCCTGATCAATGATATTTTGGACGTTTCCAAAATCGAGAGCGGGAAGGTCGTGCTTTCTGTTGAGGAATTTACGCTGAACGATCTGGTATCCTCTGTGGACGCAATCATACGCCCGATGGCACAGGCGAAAAACCAGAAATTCCATGTGGACGTTATGGGCGTACACCATGAGTATCTTCTGGGTGATGAAACTCGCATCAACCAGATTTTGATTAACCTGCTTTCCAACGCTGTAAAATATACGCAGGAAGGCGGCAGTATATGGTTCCGCATTATCGGACTGAAACAGCGTTCCAACCAGTTCGAGCACATTCGGATAGAAGTCGAAGATAACGGCTACGGCATGACGCCGGAATATCTGGAAACAATATTCGACGCATTTACCCGCGCAGAAAACAGCACAACAAACAAAGTGCAGGGTACCGGACTTGGCATGGCAATCACAAAGAATATTGTAGAACTGATGGGCGGAACAATAGATGTTGCCAGCGAAATTAACAAGGGCAGCCTGTTCCGTGTAGAATTGGAATTCCGCATTCCCGAAGGACGAAAGGCTCTGGAATTCTGGCAGAAAAACGGCATTTCCCGCATACTGATAGCGGATTCAGATGCAGCTTCGCGTGAAAACATCCGCCTGATGATGGAGGAAAGCGGCGTTTCTGCAGATACAGCAGCCGGTGCGGAGGAAGCTCTCATTCTGTTAAAGGGATCACCGAAAAAATATTCTCTGGTGCTCTTTGACTGGAATATACCGGATATTGGTGCAGCCGAAGCCGCAAAGCGTCTGCGGAACGCACTGCCGGATACATCGCCGCTGTTGTTCCTTACTGCCTATGATGCAGAAGGTATGGATGAGGCACTTCAGCTCACAAATACAGGCATTTTAATGAAACCGTTTTTCATTTCCGCGCTTCAGGAAAAGCTGCTGGAAATGCGGGAAGGACAGAGCAAAGCCAGATATACGGTAATGGCAGAAGACAAAGGGCTGAATGGCCTGCGGTTCCTTGCAGCGGAGGATAACGAAATCAATGCGGAAATCCTGACGGAAATCCTCTCTATAGAAGGCGCGTACTGCGAAATCGTCGAAAACGGACAGATTGCGGTGGAACGCTTTACACAAGCCACAAAGGGCGAGTTTGACGCGATACTTATGGACGTACAGATGCCGGTCATGAACGGGTATGACGCAACAAGGGCAATCCGCGCCCTGCCCCGCAAAGATGCGGCAGAAATCCCCATCATTGCAATGACGGCAAACGCTTTTGCAGAAGATGAAAAAGAAGCGCTGTCGGCAGGAATGAATATCCATCTTTCCAAGCCGATTGATGTGGACCTTTTGAAGAAAGTAGTAAAAGATATTGTACAAAGAAGGGAATCATCATGAATAAAAATCTGGAATGCATAAAAAAATTAACAGCAGTGTGTATGGCAGGCATAACAGTTTTCGCAATGGCAGCATGCGTCAAAGAGCCGGAAGTTTTTACCTCCGAATCAGATGACGGAAAAATCGTAAACCTGTTCGGTCCGATGGAAAAATCAATACCGGATAAAAACAATATCGCAAGAAATGCATTCGATATGACTATGGCCATTGCAGAGGAGCGGCTTGGCCTGCGGGTAGAATACCGCACCTATACGGCGGAAAATTACAAAGAAAAAACATACGATGACGTAACACTTGACAGGGCGCGCAACGCTCTGGATGACATTTATCTGCTGAATCCAGATACCATACAGACGCTGGGCAGCGAAGGCTGTCTGGAAGATTTATCCTGTCTCTTATA
>CAMQRG010000127.1 GCA_947036475.1 uncultured Clostridia bacterium | reverse complement strand
CGAAAGGGAAGGGAAGCCCGAGAGGCGTGACACTCCCCCGAAAAACAATGCGGGCATGGCGGAGGGATTTCAGCCGTTCTCCCCCAGAATGCCTGTTTTCAAAATGGTGGAAAAAGGACAGGAGGAGTGAACGGATATGAGAAGGAAATTTTTGTCAGTGCTTCTGGCGGCGTCCATGGTGCTGACATTACTGCCCACAACGGCATGGGCGGCGGGCACGCTGACTATATCAAATATTACAGGTGGTCAGTACGACCCTGACGGTGAAGTTGAATTTACAGTTACGAAAGATGATGATGTAACTGCAACCGATACAAAGCCTGCTGTAACCGTAACATATACGGACAGTGAAGGTGCAGAGCAGACAGTAGACGCTTTGGCTGTGACAGTTGGCGATTTCGGTACAGAAGATGCAGTGAAAGGTCAGGCGGTAGTCAGTATTGCAATGAAAGATTTGCCAGCAGCAGAGTACACAGTTAATGCAAGTGTTGGTGAAAGCGGTACTAAGGTAGAGGCAGAGGTCAAGACATTTACAATTACGAAAGCAGATGGCCCTGAAGCTCCGACGGGCTTAACAGGTACTGCACCTGTAGAAGAAAACGGCAAAGGTTCCATTACAGGCACAACTACTGATATGGAATATGCAGAAAAGCCCGAATCGAGCCAGCCTGATGCTGGAGCATGGACTGCCTGTGACGACCAAAGCACTGAAGTAGCGGCAGACAAGACATACCTTGTACGCATTGCCGCAACAGAGAATAGAGAAGCTGGCAATGCCGCAGAGGTAACGGTTCCTGCATATCAGGCTCAACCGGATACGCCTGCTGAAATCGTGAAAGAACTGGCGGTTACCATTCCGGTTCCGGAAAAGGACGGCACGCCTGCGGAGGTGAAAGACGTTACACTTGGAACAGGTCTGGACAAGGAATGTAACGTTACAAGCATTACATGGGCAGTTGCAGAGGGCGCTGCACAGGGGCAAATCACAAATTTTGAAGCGGGCAAAGCCTACAAGGCAACTGTTGTTCTGACAGCAAATGCGGATAAAAAATTTGCTCAGGACACGAAAGTTACAGTTGATGGGGCAGAGGTTTCAGATACTACAGTTTCGGGGAGCGGAGCGAAAAACACAGTAACATTTACGGCGACATTCCCCGAAATCGAGGACGATGCTCCTGCGGAGAAAACGCCCGTAACATTGGCGTTTAACCCTGAGCCGGGCGCAACAGTAGAATACAGTGGCAGTGCGCTGACAAACCCGACTGTAAAAGTGACGAAAACAGGCGATGCGGAAGTGAACGATGCGGACCCGGTTATCACATGGTCTGTAAAGGGCGGCGCGGATTTGGAATCTGCCCCGAAGGACGTGGGCGAATATACGGTAAAAGCGTCCCTGCCTGAAGATTCCCAGTATGAAGGCGAAGCTATTACGGCTGACGTGAAGATTACCGCAAAGGAACTGACAATTACGGCGGATAAAGTCAGCGTACCCTTTGACCCGGAGCAAATAACAGACCGCCAGGTTGAAGTAACCGGCAAAGCTGCGGACGCAGTTGCCGGCGATGTGGTAACAGTTTCCACGCTGACTGGCACAATTGCCAGCGCATATGCGGGAACAGGCAATGTTACTATGGGCGATGGTGCAAAATTCACCATTTCCGGTGCGGCTGCAAAGAATTATACGGTAAAAGATGACGGCGACCCCGGAACGGTCGAATATGAGGTTACGGCAATCGCTCAGAAGATTGGCGCGATAAATGGCGGCAGTGTGAAAAATGACGGAACAGACGAACTGGATTTGATTGCACTGTTGAAGAATGCCGGCGCAGTATTGCCGGAGACAAGCCCGGAAAGTGTGATTACATTTGCAGTGAAAGACACTCCTACGGGCGTTACAGTCAATGACGGCAAACTGACAGCGACAGATACTGCGGCTGCGGGCATTGTGACGCTGACATACGAAATCGAAGCAGTTGATGTTAACAATGATGCAAAGGCGGAGTATACGGCGGTTGCTGAAACAACATTCAATGTTGTGATCATTGACGACAGCCTGCCGACACCTGCATTCAGCTTTGCGGAAAACGCTGTGACAGTTCCTTTTGGCGGCACAGTGGAAAACGCATTGACGGTTGATGAAGATGGCCTGACGGACGACCAGCTTACCATTGAATGGAGCAGCAGTAATGAAAGTGTTGCGACAGTAGACGAAAATGGTGCGGTTACAATCGTGGGCGTTGGCACGACGACGATTACCGTAAAAACTGACGTGGTTACTGGCGAAGCCGGAGGCAACCACAACGCGGCAGAAGCAAGCTATATTCTGACGGTGGAAAAGGCTGTGATTACGCTGAGCGTACAACCCGCGACACAGACCATAAAGGCTGGCGCGGCTCTGGGAACCCCGTTTACGATTAAAGCGGAACCGGAAGGCGCGGAATCGAACTATACCGGCGGCACACTGAAATATTATCTTGACGGTGTTGACAAAGGGGAAAATGTTCCGGAAGAAGAAGGGACTTACGAAGTAAGAATTGAAGGTGCAACGGCAGACAGCGCAAAATATGAAATCAAGACAGTAAACGGCACGTTAATCGTTGAAGAAGAAGGCGGCGGTGGTGAAGAACCCGTTCCCCCCGTCAGAGAGCTGACAATCACGCCTTCCAGCGTGAGCATTGCAAGCGGCAAGGTAAACACAACGGTTTCCACAACGTTTACAGTAAGCGGCGGTACATCTCCGTATGCAGTGAATAAGGTAAGCGGTCCCGAATGGCTGGAATTTTCCATCAGCGGGAATACGGTTACAATCAGCGGCACGCGCCCAGCAACAGCGCAGGCTGCCGAGACATTGATACTGACAGTATCTGACAGTGGTGCAAAAAGTAAAACAGTTTCAGTTGCAGTCGGCGCGGTCACAAGCGGCGGCGGCAGCGGCGGTCCTTCCTTTGGCGGCAGCAGCGGCGGCGGTGCGTCCGGTCCTTCCGTAACAGTTCCTGTTTCCGGAGATGACAAGAGCGTGAACGTAAGCGCGAAGGTTTCCGGCTCCACAGCAACAATCGAAAAGGTTGACGGGCTGGACAAGGTTCTGGACGGCGGCGTAGATACAGGCGTTGTAGAAATTGACCTGACTGCACTGAAAAAAGATATTGACACTGTAAAACTTCCGGCGGCGGCTCTGGACGATATCGCGAAAGCGGCGGCTGACAGTGACAACGATGTAGACGGTCTGGCAATTAAGCTGGATTCCGGTACAGTGGAATTTGACGCAGACGCTCTGGAGGCAATCGCAGACCAGGCAAGCGGCAGCACGATTACACTGAAGCTGGAAAAGAGCAATGCAAACGGACTGAACAGCAGCCAGAAAGACGCTGTGAAGGATATGGACATTCATGGACATTTTGACCTGACACTGAACGGCGGCAAGGCAATTACGGATTTCAAGGGCGGCAGGGTTTCTGTAAAGATTCCCTTTACAGTACCTTCTGATAAAGAAGCGGCAAACTTTGTAGTTATCTATGTGGCAAACGATGGCTCTGTGGAAGAAATGCGGACAAACTGCTCCGGCGGATATATCAGCTTTACGACAGACCATTTTTCCAAATACGTTATTGCTTACAAGGCTCCGGAACCCGTTGAGCCTGTTCAGGAAACGCCTGTTGCGGCGGACTGCGATGGCGGCAGCAGCTGCCCCGCGCATAAGTTCACCGATGTGAATACAAGCCTGTGGTATCACAAGGCAGTGGATTATGCCATCAATAACAGCCTGATGAGCGGTGTTGGCGAAAACACATTCTCTCCAAATGCCAACCTTTCGAGGGCGATGCTGGCGCAAATCCTTTATAATCTGGCAGGACGGCCCGCTGCAGCAGGAACTTCTGATTTCAACGACGTAGCAGAAGGCATGTGGTACACGAACGCTATCGCATGGGCGGCAGAAAAGGGCGTTGTCAGCGGCCTTGGCAACGGCAAATTTGGCCCGAATGACAATATTACACGCGAACAGCTGGCGGTTATGCTTTACCGTTACGCTGGTTCCCCTGCGGCGGGCGGCAGCCTTGACGGCTTCGCTGACGCAGGTAAAGTAAGCGGCTACGCGCAGAACGGACTTGTCTGGGCAACCGCCAATGGCGTGATGAGCGGCAAAGGCGGCGGCATGCTTGACCCTCAGGGGCTGGCTACACGTGCGGAAGTCGCACAGATGCTTTATAATTATCTGAATAAATAATTCAGCCACGGGGCGGTGGGAACCGCCCCCTCCTAAAAATGCATATGTCTTAATTGTTTGAAAGCTAACCTTGGGAAAAGGCGTGGACGGGTGTCCGCGCCTTTTTCTGAGAAAAAACAGGAAATACCCGCTTGGACTATAACGTTTTGTTGTAAAACAGTGGACCGGAGTCAGGTAAAGTGTTTTGTTAAAAAACACGTGACATGAGTAGAATATCAAAATGCGAAATATCATGAAAATAATTTTGCAGATGAGTTCTCTTAATTTCATCTTAAAATATTTTTGATATTAAAGCAGGAGGTAGCAAAATGAAAGTTATAGCTTTAGCAAACCAAAAAGGCGGCGTCGGGAAATCAACCACTGCCATAAATTTAGGCGTAGGGCTTACGCGATGTGGAAAGAAGGTACTGCTGATTGACGCAGATTCACAGGGAAACCTTACAACGATGCTTGGTATCAGGCAGCCGGACGAGTTATCAGCTACGCTTGCCACAAATCTGGAAAAAATCATACTGGACAAACCGCTTGACAGGGAAGAAGGCATTCTGCACTGTGAGGAAGGAGTGGATTTGCTCCCCTCCAACATCGAACTTTCGGCAACAGAGGTCAATCTTGTAAACACTATGAGCCGCGAAACAGTGCTGAAAACCTATCTAAAGGAAATCAGGAGCAGTTACGATTATATACTGATTGACTGTATGCCTTCGCTGGGTATGCTGACATTGAACGCATTGACAGCGGCGGACAGCGTTATTATTCCCGTACAGTCACACTATCTTTCTGCGAAGGGTTTGGAACATCTTTTGAAAACGATACGGAAAGTGCAGCGTCAGCTTAATCCGAAATTACAGATTGAAGGGATACTGCTGACCATGACGCAGAGCAGGACGAATTTCTCCAAAGAAATCGGGGAACTTCTGCGAAACACCTACGGCAGAAATATCCATATCTTCCAGTCAGAAATCCCCTTTTCCATTAAGGGGGCGGAAATGAGTGCATATGGCAAAAGCATTTTTTCCTTTGAACCAAAAGGCAGAGTTGCGGCGGCTTACGAGAATTTCACAAAGGAGGTTGCGGAGATTGAGCGGCAGCGGAAAAATTCCAAAATTGACTTCATTCGATGATATTTTTAATAGTGAGGAAACAAGGCAGGAGCAACAGCAGGAACGGGTACAGATGATAGCAGTAACGGAAATGGACGATTTCCCAAACCACCCTTTTAAGGTCAGTGACGACGAAAAAATGCAGGATACCATAGAAAGCATACGGGAGAACGGCGTGCTTGTCCCTGCAATCGTCCGGCCAAAGGAGAATGGGCGGTATGAGATTGTGGCAGGACATCGGCGGCGGTATGCGTGTGCGGCGGCGGGCATTGCGGAAATGCCAGCAATCGTAAGGGATATGACGGACGATGAAGCCATAATCATTATGGTTGACAGCAACCTGCAAAGGGAAACGATATTGCCGTCAGAAAAAGCGTTTGCTTATAAAATGAAGCTGGACGCGATGAAACGTCAAGGAAAAAGAACGGATTTAACTTTGTCCCAAGTTGGGACGAAGTTAAGAAGCGATGCCATTCTAGCGGAACAAGTTGGAGAAAGCCGAAACCAGATTGCACGCTATATCCGTCTGACAGAACCTGTCTCTTATACACATCTCCGAGCCCACGAGACGCTACGCTATCT
>CAMQRG010000126.1 GCA_947036475.1 uncultured Clostridia bacterium | reverse complement strand
GAAATTATTTTTTCTGTATAGTAGTGAAACATAATAAACGTATCAGGAAGGAAAAAAAGAACAATCAAAAAAACTATCCAGATATGAATATATTTGATATATTTTTCTCCGGTCCCATCATTTTCTAAAATGGCATGATTTCTATTTTTTCGGATGAAAATTCCCAAAACGATAGTAAAAAGCATCTGCACCGCTTCGCAGGCAACCCATGTTGTAGGGTCATAGACTGGTTGGAAACGGGGTAAACAGAAATTTTCAATGAAATAGAAAACAGCATTACATAAAATGGATACCAGAATACATGTCCAAAATAAACCCCTATATGTTTTTATGTTCATAATATGCCGCCTTTCTGAAATCTCAAAGCAATGCCCCAAGGTCCTAATACGGATTGGTTACGGCATGATGCAGTACTGGCAGGGGGTTGTGCCGTTCAGAATGCCGTTTTCCGCAAAGCCAATGTCAATGGCAAGATAATTGTCCAGCCCGTTCTGCTCTACAACAGAACAGCTGATTTTGTGGAAAAATCCGTCTGTCCCCGCTTTGGAAACAAAAACAACATGTTCGTCCATGTACAGGCTCTTATAATCCGGCTGGCGGACAGAAGTTGTGTCGAACGTGAACAAAGCCGGAGAATAGCCGCAGGTCAGAACAGACGGCATCAGTCCTGCAAGCTGTTCCAGCGGCACGTAATACATATCTTTATAGTACAGGACAGGTCCTGTGATGGCGATTCCGTTGACAAGCACAGAAGCCGCAACTTCCCTCGCAAGTACCGTCGTGCCGACAGCTGTTACAGTGCTCGGCAGCGTGGTGTTTGCAGTTGTGGGTGTGGTTGTCTGTGTGGTTGCAGCCGTTTGTGTATTGGAAACTGTGGTTGTTGTCCTGCCATGCCTGCCATGCGTGCCAATCAGGCTGGTGCGCGCAAAGGCGGGGGCTGTGGACAGGGCAAGCGAAAGAAACACAGCAGTAAAAACAAATATTTTTTTCATTGGGCAGACCCTCCTTTATATTCCATCATAGCATGAAAGAAGGGCTGTTGAAAACTGGCAAAATGACGAAAATTGCGGAAATATGAAGGATACCGCCGTTATTCGCTTTGCAGGAGCAAATCAAGAAACTCTGCTGCGGCCAGCCCATGAAAATACTGTCCGATTTGTAGCCCTGAGATGCATGCGGCAAGGCTTTCCCGCTCCAAAGCCGTCCCTTTCAAAAGCCCTGCAAGTTCTGCAGAATCTGCCACGCCGAAGTAATCTCCGAAAAATTGCAAATCCGTTATGATTCCGTTTTCTGTATTCATGCAGACATCAATGCGCCCGCAGCCTTCAAAACGCCTGTGTTTCTGTACGAGGTAAGCGGGGGAGGAACCATAATTCCATTCCCACTGGCTGTACCGCTCCTTTTTTATCTGCTCGATGGCGGCAAGTTCCTCTGCGGAAAAAATATACGGTGTTACTGTGTCTTTTTTCAGAATATGTTTCAAAAGCCGCGCCTTAAATTCCGCCAGTGTGAAGCCTTCGGGCAGGTAGGGCGCGATATTCGTCACACGGCTGTGTACAGATTTCGCCGCTTTCGACTGAAATTTATCTGCGGAAACATTCAGCACCTCCGCTACGACAGATAAATCGGACTGGAACATCAGTGTGCCATGGTGCATGATGCGCCCCTGCCGCAGGTACTGCGAATTGCCGGAAAATTTCCGTCCTTCTATGGTAATATCGTTGCGCCCGTTGACCTCTGCAGGAACGCCGAGGGAGCGGAGCAGTTCGGCGATGGGCTGGCAGAACAGCCGGATATCCAAATCGGCAGCATTTTCTGCATTCATAATAAAGGTAAAATTCAGGTTGCCCAAATCATGGTAGACCGCGCCGCCGCCGGAAAGACGGCGCACAACGCGGACACCCCGCGTCTCTGCGGCACGCTGGTTGACTTCTGCAAAGGTGTTCTGATTTTTGCCGACAACGACCGTATTCGCATTCTGCCAGAGCATGAAATACTCCTGCCGCCTGTCCATCTGCTCGAAAACAAACTGTTCCAAAGCAAGGTTAAAGGCGGGGTCTGTACTGTTGGATTCCAAATAAATCATTGTAAAGCCTCCTCTTTTGTAAAATTTGCCGCACTGAACGGCTTAAAGGCAGATGAATGCCCCTGTCAGTATCCTACCATATCGCGCCGGAAGAAAAAAGCATTTTCTGCGGAGAGGACGGCAGCATGATACTATGGCAAGTGTACATAATCTAAAAAACAAAACAACTTTAAAAGAAAAATGTATTCATTTATTTCAAGCTGCCTTTATAGATATCCTCATTAATTGCAAAGTATACTTGACAATAAATGCAAAGCGTGCTATGCTAAAAGTGCAAAGTAAACTTTGCGAAATATTATTGTTTGACATGAGGAGGTGTTTTATGAAAACACATATTGCGGAACTGCGGAAAGCAAACAGGATTTCGCAGGAAGAACTGGCGCGCGCTGTCGGCGTAACAAGGCAGACGATTACATCTATAGAAGTCGGAAAATATATTGCATCACTGCCTTTGGCGCACAAAATAGCCGTTTATTTCGGCATGGCAATCGAAGATATTTTTATTTTTGAGGAGGAATGAACAATGACTTTTGAAAAACGCTTGAAACTGCGGCGGATTGCAGCTGTAATCTGTTTCCTTGCAGGGATTGGTATGATACTCCTTTCCTTCCGGCTGGAGGAGCAGGAAAATTTTCTCTATTTACATTCCTTTTACTGCGGCGGCGGTGGCGGAATGATTGGTGCGTCAGCCGCAAATTTTTTCCGCGCCCATTCCCTGCTGCATAATCCTGAAAAACGGCGGGAAGCGGAAATCAGAGAAATGGACGAGCGGAATGTACATATCCAGCGCGTTTCTTATTCGATTTTTGTGTCGCTTTCGTTTTTGCTGACCTGTGTTGGTTCGTTTGTCGCCGCGCTGTTCAACCCTCTGGTCTGTTTTGTGCTTCTGGCTGTCACAGTGTGCCAGCTGCTTCTGCTTCTGCTGGTTACGCTTGTTGTCCGCAGAAAATATTGAAGATTTGGGCGTTTCCGGCCGTTTTAAGTTTTGACTTTCCCTGATTGGATATGCTATAATATACCAATATGTAAAAATTTTAGGAGGGACAGTATGTCTAACGACAGACAGAAAAATATACGAAATTTTTGTATTGTAGCGCATATAGATCATGGAAAATCGACTCTGGCGGACAGGCTTATACAGAAAACGGGCCTGCTCACTGACCGCGAGATGCAGGAACAGGTGCTGGATAACATGGATTTGGAGCGTGAACGAGGCATTACCATCAAATCGCAGGCAGTGCGTCTGATTTATCATGCGGAGGACGGGCAGGAATATGAATATAATCTGATTGACACGCCGGGGCACGTTGACTTTAATTATGAGGTCTCCCGCAGCCTTGCGGCATGCGAAGGCGCGATTCTGATTGTAGATGCGGCACAGGGTATTGAGGCGCAGACGCTTGCGAATGTTTACCTTGCGCTGGATAACAACCTCGAGATTCTTCCGGTAATCAACAAAATTGACCTGCCCAGTGCAAACCCTGCATGGGCAAAGCAGGAAATTGAGGATATCATTGGCATACCTGCAGAAGATGCGCCGGAAATTTCTGCGAAGAACGGCATAAATATTGAAGATGTTCTGGAGCGCGTCATTACAGATATTCCTGCGCCTTCGGGCGACCCTGACGCGCCGTTGAAAGCCCTGATTTTTGACTCTGTTTACGACCAGTACCGCGGCGTTATCGTACTGATGCGTGTGTTTGATGGCAGTATCCGGAAGGGCAGCAAGGTCAAAATGATGGCAACAGGCAAGGAATTTGACGTTGTGGAGGTCGGTATTTTCGGTCCCGGGCGTTTCCTGCCTGCGGAGGAACTTACCGCCGGCATGGTTGGCTATTTTACGGCAAGCATTAAAAATGTGGCAGATACCCGCGTGGGCGATACGGTGACGGAGGCGGCAAAGCCTACGGCGGAAGCCCTTCCCGGCTATAAGAAGGTTAACCCTATGGTTTACTGCGGTGTTTTCCCGGCAGATGGCGCAAAATATCCCGACCTGCGCGACGCGTTGGAAAAACTCCAGCTGAATGACGCCGCGCTGTTCTTTGAGCCGGAAACCTCTGTTGCGCTTGGCTTTGGTTTCCGCTGCGGTTTCCTGGGCCTGCTGCATCTGGAAATTGTGCAGGAACGTCTGGAACGGGAATATAATCTGGATCTGGTAACCACCGCCCCCAGTGTTATTTATAAAGTATATCTGACGGACGGGACGGATTTTGAACTTTCCAATCCCAGCAATATGCCTGATCCGGCGCGTATTTTGAAGATGGAGGAGCCGATCGTTAAGGCGGAAATCATGCTGCCGAAAGATTACATCGGCCCGATTATGGAACTCTGCCAGCAAAGGCGCGGCGATTATATCAGTATGGAATATCTGGATTCCACGCGCGCGATGCTGACGTATGAAATGCCGCTGAACGAAATCATTTACGATTTCTTTGACGTGCTGAAATCCCGCAGCCGCGGCTATGCGTCCTTTGATTACAGCCTGATTGGCTACCGCGAAAGCGAACTGCTGAAGCTGGATATTCTTGTCAACCGAGAGCCTGTGGACGCGCTTTCGTTTATCGTGCATAAAAGCTCTGCAATAGACCGCGGGCGCAGAATGTGTGAAAAGCTGAAAAAGGAGATTCCCAGACATTTGTTTGAAATTCCCATACAGGCCGCTATCGGCAGCAAAATTATTGCGCGCGAAACCATCAGCGCACTGCGTAAGGACGTTCTGGCGAAATGCTACGGCGGGGATATCAGCCGGAAGAAAAAGCTGCTGGAAAAGCAGAAGGAAGGCAAAAAACGAATGCGCCAGATTGGCAGCGTAGAAGTGCCCCAGCAGGCGTTTATGAGCGTATTGAAGCTGGAGGAAGAATGACCGGCTGTGCGGTAAAAGAGATATTTGGACATGCAGAAAGGCAGGGAGAACCCTGCCTTTTTTATATCCCGTTTACAATTTTATGATACCATAAATTCCTGCGAAATTCAAGTCTTGTATTTGCAGGGGCAACGTTGTAAAATGGACTTCCACTACATCTCAGAAGGGGGAATACTACGCATAACGATAAGATTTCTGATGCAGCAGTTTTGGATTTCGGTCCGTTTTTTCATGGAACTAAGGCGGACCTGTGGATAGGGGATTTGCTGGAACCAGGCTTCCGTTCCAATTATGGCAGCCAGCAAAAGGCAAATTTCGTTTATCTTTCTACTACAATGGACGCCGCCATATGGGGGGCGGAACTTGCCGCTGGTGATGCGCCGGAGCGGATTTATCGCGTAGAGCCGACAGGAGCATTTGAGAATGACCCGAATCTGACAGATAAAAAATTTCCAGGGAATCCCACAAGGTCATACCGCAGCAGGTATCCTCTGCGCGTGGTGGAGGAGGTAACGGTATGGGAAGGGCATTCCGAGGAGCAGCTTCGGCAGATGCGGGAACACCTGGAGGAATTGAAACGACAGGGGATTGAAGCCATTAACGAGTAAAAAATGGGTTTCAATCATGCGTAAGAGGCGATGAGGATTGAAAGTCGTCAGTATCGGTGGTATACTTTGCCTGTATCAGTTCAACAAACTTGAGTTTATGAGGGTGATATTATGAAGAAAATAATTCCTCTTATTATTGTAATGATGCTGTTGCTCACAGCTTGCGGCGGAGGAAATACAGACAATGTTGAAATTCCAGACTGGAAACCATCAGAAATATACACAGATGATGAAATTGAGTCTGCGTTTCAAACGGTGGAAGAGTATTTTTCTAAAGAGTTTAACGGCTGTATACTTACAAAACTGTACTATCCAGGGGCTGTCTCTTATACACATCTGACGCTGCCGACGACTCCTTACGT
>CAMQRG010000125.1 GCA_947036475.1 uncultured Clostridia bacterium | reverse complement strand
GATAGCGTAGCGTCTCGTGGGCTCGGAGATGTGTATAAGAGACAGGTATATGGGGATATGCCGGAGGAAGGCATTGTGGTATATATTCTGTTGGTATTGAAAGATACAGAGGCTGACCTTCTGGAAGATGAAATCCGCAGACAGGACGAACGGAACGAACTGCTTTTCCTGCGGGATAAATCCGAAACGCCGGAAGATTACTGCCATTTGAAAATTTACCATAAAACCGCAACAAAAGAGGATATGGTGCGGCGCATGCTGCGGGATATGCCTCAGAAAAAATGTGTAGTATTCGGCAGCAACAAAAACGACCTCTCCATGATGGAAGCGGCAGAACTTTCCTATGCCGCGCCAGAGGCAATGCCAGAGGCGGCAAAAATTGCAGATTACTGCCTGAAAGGCGGAACGGACAGCGTTGCAAGGCAGATGCTGCGGCTTTATATGCCCCTGCCGTGGCAGAAACTGCCGAAGGAACTGCGCTGAGAAAGGACGAACAGATATGGAAGAAACACACTTATTTTCAAGGGCGGAGCTGTTGCTTGGGAAAGACGGATTGGAACGGCTAAAATGCGCAAGGGTGGCAGTATTTGGCATCGGCGGAGTCGGCTCTTTTGCGGCAGAGGCGTTGGCACGTGGCAGCGTTGGGCATATTGCGCTCATAGACGGAGACACTGTCAGCCTGACGAACCTGAACCGTCAGCTGATTGCTACACAGACTACCATCGGGCGCCCGAAAACAGAAGTGATGGCGGAACGGATACTCTCCATTTCTCCGGAAACGGAAACCGTTTGCTATCCTGTTGTCTATGGGGTGGAAAATAAAGATTTGCTGGATTTTGCGTCATATGATTATGTCATCGACGCAATAGATACCGTTACTTCCAAGCTGCTTTTGATTGAACAGGCAAAGCGTGCTGGCACGCGCATCATCAGCTGCATGGGGACAGGCAACAAGCTCGACCCGACCCGTTTCGAGGTCGCGGATATTGCAGAAACCTCTGTCTGCCCGCTGGCAAAAGTCATGCGGAAAGAACTAAAATTAAGGGGAATCAGCGGAGTAAAGGTTGTTTATTCCAAAGAACCGCCGCTTACGCCCTCCCTTTCCCCGGAAACAGGGAAACGGCAGATTCCCGGCAGTCTTTCTTTTGTGCCGCCGGTAGCGGGAATGATTCTTGCGGGCGAAGCCATAAAGGAAATCTGCGGCATCGGGCAGGATTGAAAAAATTTTTATAAAAGCGATACTAAGAAGGGAGAATTGCAATGAGTTATTTAGATGAAGTATTTGGATTGGCTGGAAAGGTCGCTATTGTAACAGGCGGCGGGCGCGGCATCGGACAAACAGTCGCTATCGGACTTGCAAAGGCAGGCGCAGAGGTCGTTGTCATTGCCAGAAGCAATGCAGACGAAACCATCAGCAAAATTACCAGCGAAGGCGGAAAGTGCTATTTCGTACGCGCGGACGTTACAAAAGAGAGCGAAGTAGACGCTGCTCTTGCTGAAATCATGCAGAAATCCGGACGAATTGATGTTGTATTCAACAATGCCGGAATCTGCAAGCACCAGAGCACATTTGAAGCCAGTGTTGCGGATTGGCGCGAAGTCATTGATACAAACCTGACAGGCGAATACATCATGGCACGCGCTGCCGCAAAAATCATGGTAGAGAATGGTATTCATGGGAGCATCATCAATATGGCATCCATGTCCGGCACAATCGCAAATATCCCACAGTGGCAGTGTTCCTATAATGCATCTAAGGCGGGCGTAATACATATGACACGTTCCCTCGCACTGGAATGGGCAGAATATGGTATCCGCGTAAACAGCCTGAGCCCCGGCTATATCGCTACGCCAATGTCCGTAGATACGCCGCAGGAACTGAAAGACGCCTGGATGCCGCTGATTCCCATGCACCGTATGGGTACGCCTGAAGAACTTGTCCCTGCTGTGCTGTATCTGGCAAGCAGCGCGTCTGGCTATACCACAGGAAGCGATATCATCGTAGACGGCGCATACACCTGTTTCTAAGCTCTGATAAAACCGGAAAAGTTCTGTATGATTGGGGCTGCTCCGGTTTTTCTTTTTGCGGAAAGTTTTTCTTCCATTCCTGCCTAAAAACATTTGACAGAATGCCAAACTGGTGTTAGACTAATCAGTAAATAAATATCTTCAAAGTAGAGGTGCGTTTTTCAAAAGTACGCAGACGGATATCATAAGGGGTAGCGGAGGTCTGCGGAAAGGGAAAAACGCCGAAGAAGAAGGCTGCCTTATCTCTTTCTTCTGGGCGTGCGGCTAAGAACCGTACGACTGTCATTGGCATACTGCCAATGGAGCGCTACGAAACATTCAAACTGCGGCAGACCCAAAAGCCCTACCGGCAGTTTCCTGTCAGTCGGCGCGGACCGACTTTTTTTGTTTCCGGCAATGCTTTTTAGGCCGCTTCTGCTTTCCAGATAAAATATCATACACTTATGGATAAAAGAAAGAAGGAAATGAACATGAAAAAAATCAACCTCGCTGTCGTCGGTGCAACCGGCATGGTAGGCAGAACATTCCTGAAAGTTTTGGAAGAACGCCAGCTTCCCATCGAAAATTTCTATGTCATGGCATCCAGCCGTTCCGCAGGGAAAACGCTGACCTTCAATGGCAAAGAATACACTGTTGAGGAACTGACAGAACATTCCTTTGATAAACCTATTGATATCGCCCTTTTTTCTGCGGGCGGCAGCACAAGCGAAAAATTTGCTCCTATCGCTGCAGCGCATGGTTGTATTGTTATTGACAACAGTTCTCAGTGGCGCATGGATCCGGAAGTCCCTCTGATCGTGCCGGAGGTCAACCCCGAAGATATTCAGTGGCACAAAAATATCATCGCCAATCCAAACTGCTCTACCATACAGGCAATGGTTGCGCTGAAGCCGCTGGATGAAAAATACAAAATCAAACGCGTGGTATATTCTACTTATCAGGCAGTTTCCGGCGCGGGCGTTGCGGGCTGGAACGACCTCGAGAACGGTCTGAAAGGCGAAGCACCGAAGAAATTCCCCCACGCTATCGCAAATAACTGTCTGCCGCATATTGATGTATTTTTGGATAACGGCTACACAAAAGAAGAAATGAAAATGGTAAACGAAACCAGAAAAATCCTGCACAATGACGCAATGCGCATTACGGCGACAACCGTCCGCGTGCCTGTTTTCAATTCCCACAGCGAATCTATCAATGTGGAATTTGAAAAGCCCTTTGAAATGGCAGAATTGCTGGAAACGCTGCGGAACGCGCCCGGCGTTGTGCTGCAGAACGATGAAAGCAAAAACGAGTATCCCCTTGCGACAGACGCCACCGGACACGATGAAGTTTACATTGGGCGTATCCGTCGGGATGAAAGCGTTGAAAGCGGCGTGAACCTTTGGGTTGTTGCGGATAATATCCGTAAGGGCGCAGCAACAAACGCTGTACAGATTGCAGAGGAAATCATTAAAAATATGCAATAAAGATAATTGGGAAATATTACCGTATTCCCGCAGCAAAACGGCAGGTATTCCCTGCCCTGCTGCTTTGGCTATCGAATATTACAGGAGGTGCGTTTTATGTCAATTTTTACAGGCGCGGGCGTTGCTCTGGTGACCCCCACCCATGCAGACGGAAGTGTAAACTATGAGAAAATGAAGGAATTGATTGAATTCCAGCTTGCCAATGACACAGATGCTCTGATTATCTGCGGCACAACCGGCGAAGCGTCCACGATGGATGATGATTCTCAGATCGAGTGTGTACGCTATGCGAAGGAAGTCGCCGCTGGACGCGTGCCCGTTATCGCAGGTGCTGGCAGCAATGATACTGCGCACTGCATAGAGCTTGCACAGGGCTGTGAAAAGGCTGGCGCAGATGCTGTGCTCCTTGTTACGCCGTACTACAACAAGGCGACACAAAAAGGTCTGATTCTGCACTACACCAAAATCGCGAACAGCATCAAAATTCCCATTATACTGTATAACGTGCCCGGGCGCACAGGCTGCAACCTTGCCCCCAATACGGTTTATGAACTTTCCAAAGTGGAGAATATCGTCGCAGTAAAAGAGGCAAGCGGCAACCTTTCACAAGTAGCTGAAATTACTGCACTCTGCGGACCAGATTTTGATATTTACAGCGGCAACGACGACCAGATTCTGCCGATTCTTTCCCTTGGCGGCAAAGGCGTAATTTCGGTACTTTCCAATATTGCGCCGAAAAATACACATGATATGGTCGCAAAGTTTATGGACGGTGATATTACAGGGGCAATCAAACTCCAGCTGGACGCAATCGACCTGATTGCTTCGCTGTTCTGTGAGGTCAACCCCATTCCGGTAAAGGCTGCGCTGAACCTGATGGGCTATGAAGTCGGCTCCTGCCGTCTGCCGCTTTGCGATATGGAGGAAAAGAATCTGGAACGCCTTCGTACATCTATGAAAAATTACGGACTGCTGAAATAAAAAACGTATTGCCCCCCTTCCGATTCGGGAGGGGGCAAAGTTTTAATGTCTTTTGAAAAGGAGCATTGCAATGACAAATATTTTAATTCATGGCTGCGGCGGGAAAATGGGACACGTCGTAGCGGAACTGGTAAAAAATGAAACAGATTGTAAGGTAGTCGCTGGGATAGACCCGGGTATGCCGGAACTGGAATTTCCTGTGTTCCCTTCCTGTGAAGCCTGTGACGCAGAGGCTGATGTCATCATTGATTTTTCCACAGCTGCGGCAATCCCTGCCCTTCTGGATTTTGCCCGCACAAAAAAAATCCCTGTTGTACTCTGTACAACTGCCCTTTCCGATGAAACCATTCAGTTAATGCAGGAAACCACGAAAGAAACGGCTGTTTTGAAATCCGCAAATATGTCCCTTGGCGTAAACCTTCTGCTGGAACTCGTGCAGCGGGCGGCCGCCATACTTGCGGACAGTGGATTTGATATTGAAATTCTGGAAAAACACCATAACCAGAAAATTGATTCCCCCAGCGGCACCGCTATGGCCATCGCAGATGCAATCAATCAGGCGATGGACGAACGCTACCATTACGTTTACGACCGCTCCGACATACGTCAGAAACGCGAAAAAACAGAAATTGGTATCCATGCTGTCCGCGGCGGAAATATCGTCGGCGAACATGATGTTATTTTCGCCGGACGCGATGAAGTAGTGGAATTGAACCATCGGGCAACCTCTCGTGAGGTTTTCGCAGTCGGCGCAGTAAAGGCTGCAAAATTCCTTGCCGGAAAACCCGCCGGTTTGTACACCATGAAAGATGTTTTGCTGTAAATATAAAACTTATGACTAACTCTTATTTGGAGTAAGAAAACAAAAGAAAATTTATTGAAACTGTCGTATTACGCAAAAAGCCGTCCTTGAAATTTGGACGGCTTTTTGTGTATTTGTTTTCATTTGTAATTTGCATAATTCTACAACCTTATACGAAAAACAAGACCTGTCTGTTCTTTCATCTTTTCAAGAAATTCACATTCTAACGGTGTTTTTGTAAGCAGTACACAAATTCCCCAGTCATCTGCTTGCAACAATAAAGCATCCGGATTTTTATGGACATAAGCCATCTGCATGGGGATTTCCTGCGACAGCAATTCCGGATAATCCGATAGGGGTATGAAATCCGTTCTGATTCGGCAGTCAATATCTTGGAAGTATTCCTTTGTATGACCTGTAAAATCAGCATAGGCATAATAGGCCGGCTCATCAGAGCAATTTTGCGATGCCATTTCCTCCCACTCACAGAGGGCATCTATAGCCAAATATAAACTATACCCATCTAAGGTGTGATTATATCGTGGTTCATTCACCAGTTTCTCAATTTGTAAAGGCCCGCGTTTCGGGTCGGCATTGAGTTTTTCCCAGTATTCTTGAAAACTATCCATTGCCTCTTGAGCTTCCGCCTCATTTTCCCCGTAGGCGGCTATGAAATCATCCACATACTCCCAAGCGGTATCCTCTGGGTCGGTTTCCTCCCACGCATATATATCACCAGAGGAATCATCCCGTTTGATTCCAACAATTTTATCCGCATTGGGATTCTCAAAAAAAGCCAGATAGT
>CAMQRG010000124.1 GCA_947036475.1 uncultured Clostridia bacterium | reverse complement strand
CGGTTGACGCGCGTTCTGATGTGGATATCAGGGGCACAGGCACAGTCAATACTATTAACAAGGACAGCGGTGTCGATGTTTCTCTGGGCAGCGGCATCAAGAACGAGCCGGAAACCCCTTCTAAGCCCGGCAGCGTGACAAGCGTAAAGCTGGATAAGACGACGACCGACGTGGAAATTGGAAAAGAAATCAAACTGACTGCGACAGTTACTGCGCCGGACGATAAAACGGACAAAACTGTAACATGGTCGAGCAGTGATGAGAAGATTGCTACGGTTTCGGCGGACGGCGTTGTAAAAGGCATTGCTGTGGGCGGTCCGGTAACGATTACTGCGACAGCCAAGGCGGATAACACGAAAACGGCAACATGTCAGGTAACGGTAGCGAAAGAAGGGGGACTGGAAGAACCGGATAAGCCGGATACACCGTTAACGGAGCCCAGGATAAATCCGGCAGTAGTGAGCTTGCAGAAAAACGGGTCAACTACGCTGACAGTGGAAATTCCTGAAAATTACAAAGTCTGGCAAACGGTTGAATGGGCATCGTCCAGCGATTCGGTATTCCTGAATGACGATCCAGATACAACAGATAAGCTGGTTAAAAGAATAACGGGAACAGCAGTGGGGACGGCGCAGGTCACCGCGACATTGAAAGACGAGAACGGCGTAGTGCTGGCGGAGCCAGTCTGCGATGTTACAGTAACGGCTTCGGAGGGCACAAGCAAGCTGACGGGTGTAAACATCGGGAAAGATGAAACCGGCCCTGTTGTGGGCAAGCTGAATGTAAAGGTTGGCACAAATCAGACACAGCTTGCAGCCATGCTGGAGCCTTCTAATGCATCTTTCTCAGTTCTGCGCTGGAGTTCCAGTAACCCGAGTGTTGTTGACCCGAACCTGAAAGAGCTGACGACAGGTACGAGAACATACCTGAATGCAAAGAAAACAGGTAAGGCGACTATTACACTTACGGCTATCCCGTCCGAACCGGCGGCAGGCGAAACCGGATTTACTGCAACCTGCGAAGTAGAAGTTACGCCAGACGGTGCAACTGTGCTGGCAGACAGCGTTACTGTGGAGCCTGCAACTTTATCGCTGGAAAAAGAGCAAAGCAGTACGCTGCGAGCAACAGTCAGCCCGAACAACGTGACAGACCCGACTGTGACATGGACATCTGACAAAACGGAGGTTGCGACGGTAGACCAAAATGGCAAAGTTAAGGCTGTGGGAGTTGGGAATGCAACAATTACGGCGGCAGCTGCCGGAGAAAAGGGATTAGTTGAGGGCACTTGCAATGTGACGGTGACAGAAAAGAACCCTGTAAATGTAACAGGCGTTACACTGAACCCTGCCACACTTACGCTGTCGGTAGGCGGCGAGCCTGGAACGCTGACGGCAACGGTATTGCCTGCATATGCGGACAATAAAAAAGTGTCTTGGGCTATCAGCAATGGAGGCGACGTTATAGAAATTTCGTCGACAGGTAATACCTGTACGGTAACGCCGAAAAAGGAAGGTTCTGCTCAAGTAACGGTGACAACAGAAGATGGCAACATAACGAAAACCTGCGATGTAACGGTGACGTCTGATACGGTAACGATTACTTTGTCTGACACAACAAAGGAAATAGAGATGCTTCCGACTGGAGAGGAAACCCTGACAGCAAATGTGATGCCGGCAGGTACACCAGTAACATGGACAACAAGCAACGAAGATGTTGCAACGGTTGTGGACGGCAAGATTACAGCTGTATATCCGGGTGTGACAACGATTACTGCAACGGCAGGCAGCGCAACAGCAGAGTGTAAAGTGACTATAAAGCCGGGTCTGGAGTATACCTACAACCCCGGCAATGCCACCCCTCAGGCTGAGCCGGGCGGAGAGATTAACTTTAGTGTTAAGGTGAAGCCGTTTGATGCTGCTTTGGATTATGGTATCGTGGATAAAGAGGGCCACGCTGTCTGGGGTGATAATCTGGTTGAAACTGATATTGATGAATCAACTGGCACAGGTACATCTACATTGACGATACCTGACGATGCGACAGCGGACGATGGCTATGTGCTGACCATAACAGCGGCACCGCAGGGAGCAACGGGAGACGCTTTAAAGACGGAAATAACAATAGATTTTACAGTGACGGAAAAGACTTCTGGAGATACGACTGTAACAGGGATTGCACTTGATAACCAAAGCCTGACCATGGAAGTGGACGGACCCAATTATCCTCCTGAGGAGCAGAAGGTGCGGCTGACTGCAACAGTGGAGCCGGAAGGTGCGACGAATAAAGAGGTAGAATGGGTCATTGCCACAGGCGGAGATGTTATTGGTATTTCGCCAAGTGGTAATAGCTGTGAGGTTACGCCGAAAAAACCAGGCACAGCAAGAATAACTGTGACATCGAAAGCGGATAACAGTAAAGCAGCAAGCTGCGATGTGACTGTTGACGGGCTTGTAGTGAATGAAAAGAGCATAACTTTGAAAGCAGGGGCAGATCACCAGTTAACCACGACAATGCGTCCGGATACTAAGATGGTGAAGTGGGAAAGTGATACTCAAGACGAAGGCTTTGTGGTTGCAAGCGTAGACCAAAACGGCCTGGTGACAGCAGTTAAAGAAGGCACAGCGAACATTACTGTTACTACAACAGACTTGAAGTATCGGGATACTTGCGAGGTTACGGTTGAACCGGACGGAACGGAAACCGAAGTAACAGCGGTTACGATAGATGGAGCAAAAGACTACGAGATGGCTGCGGGAAACAAATTGAAGCTGACGGCAAAAGTGGAGCCTGAAAACGCGGCGGGAAAGACAGTGACGTGGAGTACCAGTGCGGACGACATTGCAATGGTGAATGGAACCGGCGAGGTTACGGCAGTAGGCGTAGGCACAGCACAGGTGATTGCGGCTGCTGGCGGAGGGCTTTCAGAAGCGGTGCAAATAGCAGTCAGCCCGAAGGTTGAGATTACGAGTCAGACCGCTGCTAAAGTTAAGCCAGAAGAGAAGATTGAGTTTACCTATGATGTAAAAGGCTTCGGAGATGACCTGACAGCGGTAAGCGGCTTAACAATCAAAGCGGAGTTGAGAGATGCAAAGGGCGGCTCTAAAGTAATATTAGAGTGGAATACAAATGAGCAGGGTACTGAATGGGAAAATAAGGATGACGTAAAAAAAGTAGAGGCTTCAGAAAAGACGCCTGGAGAGTATTCTCTGTATATTACTGCTACTAAGAAGGAAACTGTCGGCAGTGGGGTGTATACAGGGACTGCCAGTGCAAAATTTGAGGTAGAGGCAGATAGCAGCAGCGATGAACCGGATGAGCCTGATTCCATAGCTCCGGCAAGCCAGAACACGGTGGTGCAGTCTCAGCCTGCCCCTCCGAGGACGTTCAGCTTTATCCCGCAGAGGGAAATCCAGAGCAAACCGGCAGCCCCTGCTGTGACGGTGGAGCCGGAACAGAAGCAGGAGCCCGAGAAGGAGCCTGAAAAAGTACAGGAGCCTGTAAAAGAACCTGTGAAGGAACCGGAAAAGGTACAGGAACCCGAGAAAGAGCCTGTGAAGGAACCGGAAAAGGTGCAGGAGCCTGAGAAAGAGCCGGAAACACAGGAACCCGAACAGAAACAGGGGATTGCGCTGACATGCGCGGATTCCTTCAAGGCGGGCGAAACACTGACGCTTTCCGGTACTGTGAACGGCGTTTCCAGCGCGATGAGAAAGATTGACTGGAGCATCAGAGATGCCGGTGCGACTGGCGCGGCAATCCGCGACGGCGTGATGAGCGCGGAACAGGCGGGTACGGTGACGATTGCGGCAACGGTGCAGAACAGCACAACAACGGAGTATTTCACAATTACGGTACTGCCGGGCGAACCGAAGAACGATGCGCCTGAAACGCAGGAGCCGGAACAGACGCCGACAGAGCCGCAGGAGCCCGCGGAAGGCGGACAGCCAAACGCACCTGCGGAACCGGTGACACCTGTGGCACCCGTTGAGCCTGATGGACAGACGCCAGTTGTAACGCCTCCGGTTGTACAGATTGGTACAGTGACACTGCCCAATGGTCAGGTAATCACGAACGCAAAGAAATATCAGCGGAACGTTGGGGCGGCTATTGCTTTGAGCGGGCTGGACGCACTTCCCGCAAATGCGGCGGCGGACAGCGTGGTTTGGAAGGTTGAGAGCTTTGGCATGACTGGCGCGGCGCTGCAGGCACTGGATAACACGCTGGTGAACGTGAACGCCAAGGGCGTGATACTTTTGAGCCGGACGGTGCGCGTTACAGACGCAAACGGCAATGCGGCTGTTTCGACAACATATTACGAGATTACAATAGCATAATAATAGGCAAAAACAGAGAAAGCCCGAAAGGGCTTTCTTTGTTTTTAAGACCGCGGGGCGCCGCTCCGCTGCCCCGCTGGGGCATCATGCCCCAGACCCCGATTTTCCGCCGCATGAGATGCGGCGGGGGGATAGGATTTCAGTGCGCCAGATTTACAGGAATAGGAAAAAATTCAGAGTGCTGTCCCATGAAACATAGTTTTGCGGAAAAAGGGTCAGAATTTTGGGCGGGGATAAGACCGCGAGGCGCTGCCCCACTGCCCCGCTGGGGCATCATGCCCCAGACCCCGATTTCCGCCGCATGAAATGCAGCGGGGGATAGGATTTCAGCGTGTCAGTTTTACAGGAATAGGAAAAAATTCAGAGTGCTGTCCCGCAAAACGCAGTTTTGCGGAAAAAAGGGTCAAGGGGTGAAACCCCTTGTGGGGTTCGGGGCAAAGCCCTGAGGTTTTCGTTTTTCACCGCATTTTTCGTGAAAAAACCTTGACTTTTTGCGGGGCAGGTGATAAAATAGCCCAGTGTCCGTTTTTATGGGCTTTTCTAAGCAGGCTCGTAAAAACGGTACGGAAAAAAGAGATATTGCAAAAGCAGATCGTATGATTCTATTAAGGAGGTGCAGTTTATGCCTACGTTTAACCAGTTAGTAAGAAAGGGCAGACAGACTGTTGAGAAAAAATCTACAGCACCCGCATTGCAGAAGGGTCTGAATTCTCTTCAGAAAAAAGCAACAGACGTTTCCTCTCCTCAGAAAAGAGGCGTTTGCACAGCTGTAAAAACTTCTACACCGAAAAAGCCTAACTCCGCGCTCAGAAAAATTGCCAGAGTTCGTCTTTCCAACGGTATCGAAGTTACCGCATATATCCCCGGCGAAGGCCACAACCTTCAGGAGCACAGCGTTGTGCTGATCAGGGGCGGCAGAGTAAAAGACCTTCCCGGTGTGCGTTACCACATCGTAAGAGGTACTCTGGATACAGCCGGCGTTGCAAACAGAATGCAGGCAAGATCCAAATACGGTGCAAAACGCCCGAAAGCCAAAAAGTAATATCATTTGACCGAAAAGGAAATTATGCCTTATGGGAATCAATACAATCTGCGATTGCTTAGACGGATACATTGATAAGATAAGGCATGAAAACATGGACTGCGGGTCCATGAAGTACCGAGAATAGCTTTTATTCATTAAGGAGGGAAGAATCGTGCCAAGAAAAGGACATGTTGCGAAAAGAGAGGTTCTCGCTGACCCTATCTACAACAGCAAGCTGGTGACGAAACTCATCAACAGCATTATGCTGGACGGCAAAAAGGGCGTAGCAGAGAAAATCGTTTATGGTGCGTTTGACAAAGTAGCGGAAAAGACAGGGAAAGAACCCCTGGAAGCGTTTGAGGAAGCTCTGGGCAATATCATGCCTGTGCTGGAGGTTAAGGCCCGCCGTGTCGGCGGCGCAACCTATCAGGTGCCTATGGAAATCCGCCCCGAAAGACGTCAGACACTGGGTCTGAGATGGCTGACCATCTATTCCAGAAAACGCGGCGAAAAAACTATGGTTGACCGCCTTGCAGGTGAAATCATGGACGCGCTGAACAACGCCGGCGGCGCATGCAAGAAGAAAGACGAAACACACAAGATGGCAGAAGCCAACAAGGCTTTCTCCCACTTCAAGTGGTAATCAGCCATTTTTGGCGGCAAAGAATGAAAAGCAGGGCTTTGGGAAAAACTTTCAGAGGCTTGGAGTTTTTCCAGGGAAGCACCTGTCTCTTATACACATCTGACGCTGCCGACGACTCCTTACGT
>CAMQRG010000123.1 GCA_947036475.1 uncultured Clostridia bacterium | reverse complement strand
CTACACGTAAGGAGTCGTCGGCAGCGTCAGATGTGTATAAGAGACAGATTTCTACGCATGCGTTTACGGAAATAAAGTTATCGTGCAACCCAATCACGTTCGGGTCGTTGGTATAATCTACCGGATGCATCTCAAACGCGGGGTTATCGTCCATGTAGTCGTACATTTTCTTTGTGCCCCATGCCAGCGTGGCGATGGTCTTGCCAACGTTAATGGGCTTCTTCATATTCGTAACCGCGCCACAGGTAATCAGGTCAACCATGCTGTCGGTAAACATTTCCGTATGGATACCCAAATCCCTCTTATCCTGTAACAGCACGCCAACCGCATTGGGAATGCCGCCGATGCCCAGCTGGAGCGTTGCACCGTTGGGTACTTCGTCCGCAATCATCTGGCCGATTTTTTTGTCCACTTCTGTCAAAGGCGCAGCCTCAAGCGTCAGCAGTTCTCTGGAGGATTCGCAGAGCGCGGTGACCTCGGAAATGTGTATAAAGTTATTCCCCATTACGCGGGGCATTTTATCATTTACGTCAAGCAGGATAATGGCCGCTTTGCTCTTCATTGCCGGAACTTCCGCACCGGACATGCCGCAGCTGAAATAGCCATGTTTATCCATCGGGGAAACCTCCGCATAGAAAACATCAAGACGCGGCTGAATTTCACGCCAGTAGCCGGGAATTGTGCTGTAACTGTTGGGAATATAGGTATAATGACCCTGCTGTATCGCTTTCCGGCCAGCCCCGCCTGTGAACCAGGAAACATAATCATATTTCCCTTTCAGTTCGGGATTCATAAATTCCCCGCCCTTTGCAGACAAAGTTGCATGGTGCACAACGCCTGTCAGTTCGCCGCGGCGCGCACGTTCCGCAACGGCTGCGCAAATCGCCGTAGGCTCCTCCAAGCAGGTCGGGCAGGCACATACATCGCCGGATTTTACATACATCGCCACTTCTTCGGGCGTTTTCTTCTTTGCCTGATACATTTCCTGAAATTTGTTCATCGCTCTCACCTTTCCTTTTCCTAAAGCCGCAGAGATTTGTCTGAAATACCGCTTATGTATACAGAGTACCAACTCCTCTCTGTATTTTAGCACAAAAAAAGAGGGCGCGTAAAGTAAAATCCCATCATGTTTTTGAAATAATACAATTTACGCCCTCGGTTGTAAGACAAGTCATATTCTATTGGCAGTTTACTGCTTCTTTTTCTTTTCCCGCACCAGCTCAATCGCCTCTTTGCCGCTCATATGCGCAATGGCAAGTTCCAGAACGCAAAGCGGGGCCCAGTCCTTTTCGATTGCCCTGCGGCGGTTTTCCGGACTATCCTCCGGTGCATATTTCAGGGAAAGCCGCTCCATTGCGTCCCATTTTTCCGCTTCATCTTCCAAAATGCGCATTTCCCCGAAAACGATAACGCTGCGGAAATAGATGGTATATTCCTCCGGTATGACAGTATCTTTGTCAATCACGCAAAAGGAAACCTTTGCATTCCTCCGCACAGCGTCCAGTTTATGCCCCGCCTTCGCGCAGTGGAAATAAAGTCTCCCTTTTTCATAAACATAGCTGAGCGGCACAGCATAGGGAAAGCCGCTGTCCCCCTCTGCCGCCAGCACGCCGGAAGTTCCCCGGCGCAGTATCTCCTTGCATTCTTCCGCACTCAGCTGCTGCTTTTTCCTCCTCATTTCCCGAAACATTTCCCGCACCTCCAAACCATTTTTCAGCTTACTTTCAGGATTTCACTCTCCGGCGTTTCTTTCCCGTTTACAACGGCGGAAACCTTGATATACAGGGCCTGCCCCTGCCTGGAAGAAACCCCGAACGCCTGCGGGAATCCCCAGTACCATTTTTCGCCCTCAAGCGTATTATTTTTCAGCGGGCGGAACGGGCCGTCCGGCGTGGCGGCGCCAAAAACCGTATAATACTCCGCACCATATACCGGCGACCAGGAAACATTCACATAACCGTTATCGTCCAATTCGCAGCGCAGGTTCTGCGGCGCGTCCGGCGTATAGTCATACGTTTTCATTTCGCCCAGCGGAACAGACAGATTCTGCGGAACTGCCAGCACCCGCGCAATGGGAACAGAAAAATACTTCCCTTCTCCGAAAAACGAAGTCATGCCTATCAGGCCGCCGGAGGTGTTAAACAATCCTCCTCCGCTGCTACCATGCTCAATCACAGCCGTAGCCGAAATCACGTCCCTGTCAAACCCTTCTGCCACGCCGGAAGTTACGGTGTTTCTTTTGCCATTCGGAGAGCCGACTGCAAACACCGCTTCTCCCTGCTGCACACTGGTAACAGGCACAGCAGGCGTCAGCCCCGTCCTGCCGATACGCACCAGCGCAATATCTTCCTGCGGAGAAAGCCCCACGACAACTGCCTCCCCCTGATAAATCGAACCATCGTTGAATACAAACTGCGCAGTCGATGCGTTTTCCAGCACATGGAAATTCGTGGCAATCAGCCCGTCCGCAGACAGCACAATGCCGCTGCCCTGCATTTTGTTTGTCTGGATATATACGGCCGATTCTTTCATACGCTCTGTCGGGTCAACGGCGTCTGCTGCGGAACGTATGGAAACCGTTTCCGTACTTCCGTCCCAAAGCACCTGTGCGCCGCTGTGCTCCGCCAGAAAACGCAGAGGGACAAACGTCCGTTCCTGTATGATGCGCGCAGGTGCATCAAGCGGCACAGCGCTGCCGTTCACGACTGCCGTATCCCTGCCAAGCGGCAGAGAAATGGAAACACCGTCTTTTTCTGCCAGAACAGTCTGTTCCTCCTCGTTCCACTGCACCGTATAATCCAGAGGCTGCAAAATGCCGCGCATTGGCGCCATCACCCGCCCGTTTTCTATCACCGGCGCGGCTTCAAACGCCAGCGGTACGCCGTCCAGCGTAACATTCACCGCAGCAAACGCAGGCTGCGCCGAAAGCGCGAGCAATGCTGTAAAAAGGGATATTCCCTGTAATGTCCGTTTGATAAAATCACGTCCTTTTTATGTTCTGCCTTGTGTATCTGTTTCTCAGTATATCATATCCGGCGGCATTCCGCCCGAAAAGTTTCTTAAAACTTTCTTAATGCGCATATATATGGAAGGGATGGCAAATGCGGACAAGATTAAGCGAACTCCGTCCGGACAGCCGCGCCATAGTTCTGCGGACAGAGGGTGACGGCGCACTCAGCCGCAGACTCTTCGCGCTGGGCTTTGTTCCGGGAACGGAATTATATTGTGAAAGGCTCTCGCCCTTTAGCAGTCCGATGCTGGTATCACTGCGCGGATTCCGTATTGCACTGCGGCGTGCTGAGGGCGAAAGGATATTTGTGGAAACGGGGGATAAGGATGAAAACCATAGCACTAGCGGGTAACCCGAACTGCGGGAAATCCGCATTATTCAACCTTCTGACGGGCAGCGATGCAGCAGTCGGCAACTGGCCGGGTATAACTGTGGAACGGAAGGAGGGCTTCAGCGGCGGCGAGGAAGGTCTGCGCTGGATAGACCTGCCTGGCGTTTACGCCCTCTCGCCCTTCACGCCGGAAGAACAGGTAACACGCCGTTTTCTGCTGGAGGAAACGCCCGATTTAATCGTCAACCTCGCGGACGCGTCAACGCCCGAGCGCAGTCTCTATCTGACGCTGCAATTACTGGAACTGGATATTCCCGTCCTGCTGGTCTGGAATATGGAGGATATCGCGGCAAAGCAGGGGATTTCCATTGATAAGCCTGCCCTTTCCAGACTGCTGGGGATACCCGTTCTGGGCGTTTCCGCGCTGACGGGCAAAGGGACGGAGGAACTGCTTCAAGCGGCAGGACAAGCCATGCGGGAAAGCAGAACAGGGAGAATCGCGTGGAGCAGGGAGGCTCTGCCGCAATGTCTGCGGGAACGCGCGGCGGAACTGGAACGGCAGGGAGAACGACACAGCCTGTTCCGCGCAGTGGATACTCTGGAAAATGATACGGAAAACGGAACATACGCGGCCCTGTTTGCGGAGAGACGTTATGCCTTCATTGATGCCTGTGTAAAAAAAGCCATACATATACCCGAGGGACAGCCTGCGCCGCCCGCTTTGGACAGGCTGTTCCTCAGCCCCGTCTGGGGAATTCCGCTCTTTTTTATGCTGATGCTTCTGGTGTTCCATGTGACTTTTGGTGCGTCCCTGTTCGGCAGCGGCGTGCCGTCACCGGGCGTTTTTCTGCACCGCAGTGCCGAACGGGGACTGGAAATGCTTTCGGCTCTGCTTTTCAGCCGCATGGAGCCATGTTTTTTCAGGGATTTCCTTTCCGAAGGTATTTTCGGCGGTATTGGCACTGCGCTCTCCTTTCTGCCGCAGATACTATGCCTGTTTTTCTGCATGGAACTTTTGGAGGACAGCGGCTGTATGGCGCGCGCGGCATTTCTGCTGGACGCGCCGCTGCGCCGTCTGGGGCTGACCGGACGCGCGCTTCTGCCTGCCCTGACGGGCTTCGGCTGTTCCGTTCCCGCGCTTCTGAGCGTGCGGACGCTGGAAACGGAACGTTCCCGAAAAATTGCGCGGTTTCTGATTCCGTTTTTTTCCTGCGGAGCAAAACTCCCGCTCTACGCTCTGCTGGCGGCGGCGTTCTTCCCTCATCGTGCGGACTGGGTCATTGCCGGACTGTATGCCTCCGGCGTGCTGACGGCAGTATGCGCAGGGCTGTTCCTGCACAAAATAACAGGAAAGAGGGACAGCCAGCCGTTTGTCATGGAAATTCCAGCATACCGCCTGCCGCGCTGGCGCAATCTCCGGCGCAGTCTGGGCCGCCGCTGCGGTGATTATCTGAATAAGGCGGCAACCGTCATACTGGCGGCTTCGGCAGCGGTTTGGCTTCTTTCCCGCGTCACGCCGGATTTTATGCCTGCCGACGGGCAGGGCAGCGTACTGGAATGCGGCGGAAAACTCCTTGCGCCCTTTTTCACCCCGCTGGGCTTTGGCGGCGATGGGGAGAGCTGGAAAGCCGCTGCCGCCCTGCTTTCCGGACTTCTGGCAAAGGAAGCGGCTGTTTCGGCATTGGGAACGCTGGGCGGCCTGGAAGGGCTGTTTACGCCTGCCTCCGCGCTTTCGTTCCTTGTATTCTACCTGCTTTACCCGCCCTGTACTGCGGCTCTGTCCGTTTACTGGAGCGAAGAACCCTCCCGAAAATGGCGGCTCTGCGCGCCTGCCGCATGGCTCCTGACTGCATGGAGCGCTGCTTTCGCGGTATATCAGGTTGCATCAAAGTTTTAGCGGGGGAGTGTCCCATTTGCAGAGTTTATGGATAGTCCCAAAACCTTGAGGGCGCCGGTCTGCACTCCGTTCCGGTCGGCGCTGAACGAGCCTCCACCGGAGGCTCAGCGCCCTCAACCTCCCGCAGGGGACTCAGTCCCCTTGACCCCGATTGCCATCGCATTTCGTGCGATGGGGAACAAAATAAAAAAATCCTATTTACAATATTTATAATATGCGCGTTGGGACACACCTTTTTAACAGGGCAGGCTTGCCTTTTTCCGCGGTTTATAGTATTCTGTGAAGATGGAGGAGATATCATGTTCCAGAGAATAACAGAAGAAACATTTGACACCGTTTACCCTCTGCTGGAAACCGCTTTCCCCGTCACAGAACTGCGGGAAAAGGAGCGGCAGAAAGCACTCCTGAAGGAACCCTGCTACCGGCTTTACGGCGTGTCAGCGGACAACGAAATGCGTGCTGTGTTCGCAGTATGGGAAATTGAGGATTTCCTGTATATCGAGCATTTCGCAGTGCGGGAGGACTGCCGCAACGGCGGTTTTGGCGGGCAGCTTTTGGACAGGCTGATTTCCGAAACAGGCAGGCCTGCTGTGCTGGAAGTGGAAGTGCCGGAGGATGAGATGACAAGGCGGCGCATCGGTTTTTACGAGCGGCATCATTTTGTATACAACACTTACCCGTATTTACAGCCGCCCATGCGCAAGGGGCAGGACATGCTGCCGCTGATGCTGATGACAAATCCTGCCGCCATCGACGAAACAACGTATGAACGCTACAAAACACTGATTCACAGAATCGTGTATCACTATGAGGAGGGACGCCAATGAAATATTGTTTTGGCATAGACATCGGCGGGACAACAGTAAAAATCGGATTGTTTTCCGAGAGCAGCGAAATGCTGGCGCGCTGGGAAATCCCGACGCGCAAGG
>CAMQRG010000122.1 GCA_947036475.1 uncultured Clostridia bacterium | reverse complement strand
TACACGTAAGGAGTCGTCGGCAGCGTCAGATGTGTATAAGAGACAGATACTGAAGGCATGAGCTGAATAACACAGAAAGGAGGGGCACCCCCTCCTTTTTCATACCACAGCCTAGAAAAACAAAAACGGCTTGAACCGCAGGATTCGGCTCGGCCGGCCATATTTGCTCATGAGCTTTTCGCTGATAACTTCGCAATAGCCTGCATCGCAAAGTTTCAGCACGATCCTGTCCATCGTCCGTACGCTGACTCCGCAGATTCCTGCCAATTCTTTGGACGTATATTCCGTTTTCCCGCCCTTGGTGATATTGCTGAATATTTTATAGACTGTGTTCACGCTCAGGCTGCTCTCCCGCGCGATCTGGTAGAACTTTTCATCAAAATTTTCCTTCTTTTTCCCATTCTGAGATGCGCCAACAGGTCCGATCACGTCGCCGCCCTCCAAAACAACATACGCCACCTGCCCGCCGTGCTGCCGGGCAATTTTGATTCCCTCATAGGCGTTGAATTTAGAATCGTTCGCCGTTGCGCCATAGCCAATACCGATATAGGTATTAATAACAGATACATCCCGCAAAACATCCAGCAAATAAATATCTTTATAATTATCCGTTTCCGTTTCAATGACCTTTTTCGTTGTAAAAATCATAAATTCGCTGCGGCCCTGCTCCACCAGCACACCTTCTATGCGACTGTTGAAATGGTATAACATGTCCAGTATCTTCAGCCGCTGGGAAAGATAGGCATATTCATCGTCCTTCATCAGAGAATATTCCGAAGGCATGTCCATTTTCACTGCGACCACCACAATCTGGTTCTCACTATTTTTCTGCGCCCGTATCCTCATCTGGAGGTTATTCAGGCACTGGCGGATTGTATCTTCTGAAGGCATACAAAACACAACCGGCACGCCTTCCTGCCGCAGTGTGTAATACACCTGTTCCAACCCTGTCATGCAGCAGCTCACATGGTTTTTCTCATAATTCCTTCTGTGGAAGTTCAGCACATACTCTACATAATCCGCCTCCAGATACCGCTGTTCCGCAAAATACATCCGCCCTTCCTGGTACGCGATGCTGGTTTCGTTAAACAGACGTCTGGTGATCTTCTCGTCATAGGTGTCAATGCTCAGGCTGCTAATATCATATTTCCGCAGGTAAACCGCTTCAAACATCGCGCGGTAAAGTGTCGTATCATGGCGGGGAATATAGTCACACAATATTTTATTCTTCGCCTTCTTCTCATAGAGCTTGAACGGCGTTTTGCCGCCGAACAAAATTGCGTCTGCCTTTTCCGGGTAGTTTTCAATCAGTTCGAGTGCATCTGTATAATGCTTATATTTGATAGAATCCGTTTCCAATGCAGGAAAATTTTCCCTGCTGATTTTTTCTATTTTTTCTGTTACCATTTCCGGCCCAACATATAGTATTTTCATGCTTTTCTCCCCTTTCGTGTCAATCAAAGCAGTATTCTTGTGTATCTGTAAGATACACAAGAAAGAGGGATATCCCTCTTTGCCGCACCTTTCCATGCAAACGCAATGCTGCGTTTTGAATTCCATTATAAACAATTTTTGAAAAAATGGCCTCTCTTTCCAGAAAGGCCATTCTTCCATATATTCATTTTTCCAGCCCAGAGGGGTTCCAGCTTTTATCTTCTGTATCACTTTCCGCCAAGGCGGTTTTCTCTTGTGTAAAATATGCCAAACCCTTTCGGTTTTTATTCAGGGCTTATGCCTTTTTTCCTGCTGTACAGGGATTTTTTACAACGTGCCCTGCGCAGACGTCTGTCTGTTTACCTTCCGCCAGAGCAATCTGCCCGTTTACCAGAACATAATCCACACCAACAGTATACTGCTTCGGATCTTCATATGTCGCCTTATCCGCAATCTTTTCAGGGTCGAATACAACAACGTCCGCAAAGTATCCTTCTTTCAGAGTTCCTCTGTCTGCGGAGATACCCAGGTATTTTGCAGGCAGGGAAGTCATCTTGCGCACAGCGTCCTCAAATGTCAGCATGCCTTTCTCCCGTACATAGTAAGAGAAAATACGCCCGAATGTGCCAAACGCGCGGGGATGCGGTTTGCCGATAGAAAGCAGGCCCTCCATGGAAAGGTCCATGCTGTCAGAGCCGAAACAGGTTTTCGGATGTACGACAACCTTGTCTGTATCCTCCTCGCCCTGCGTATGTACAACAACCTGCACTTTGCTCTTTTCCTCAATCAGCAGGCGGAAGAATGTATCAAAAGCATCTTCGTTGTTCATCTTCGCGACTTCGTCAACTGTCTTTCCTTCCGCGTATTTATTTGCTTCTGTCATAACAGAGGCAATGACTACGCCGTCCCAGCCGCCGGCCATCAGGTAGAAACACTGCCAGCCGGGAATACCCGTCGTCAGTTCTTTCTTGATTCTGTCCCTGTTTTCCTGCACTTTCAGCCGTTCCACAAGGGCTTCCACGCCGCCCTCAAATGCCCAGGGCGGAAGCAGTGCTCCCAGAGAGGTCATGCCTGCTGTATACGGGTAGCAATCGAAACGAACTTCCATGCCAGAGGCCTCCGCTTCGTCCAGTTTCTCAAACACTTTGTCGATACTGCCGAAGTTATGGTGTCCCATTACTTTCAGGTGGGAAACGTGCAGAGGCACATCAGCCGTCCGCGCAATCCAGATTGCTTCGTCCAGCGCGTCCATCTCCTCGTCACCCTCATTACGGATATGCGAAATGTAATAACCGTTATAAGGCTTCAGCTCTTTCGCCAGTTCCGCCATTTCTTCCTTCTGGGTATATGCGCCGGGCAGATATACCAGACCGGAGGACATTGCAACACAGCCTGCCTCCATTGCCTTTCTAACCTCGGCTTTCATGTTTTCCAGCTGTTCCGGTGTTGCCGGTTCTTTGGAGAAGCCCATTTCATCAATGCGGACAGGACCCTGCGCCACATATGCAACCACGTTAACCGCAGGAGTATGCTCCTCCAGATAGTCGAAATATTCCTGCATGGTATTCCAGTGCAGTTCCAAAGGGGCGGGAATCGTGCCAATGATTCTGGTGCCCAGGTAGTCAATCAACTCTTTCTTGCGCTCCTCGCGGATAGGCGCAACGCCAATGCCGCAGTTTGCGACAACGTCCATGGTAACACCCGTATAGATACGGCTCCTTGTGAATTTGTCATACACCAAAGACAGGTCGGAATGAGTATGGAAATCAATGAAACCGGGCGCAACAAATTTTCCTGCCGCGTCGATGGTCTTTTTCGCGTCAGCAGCACTCAAATCGCCAATAGCGGTAATCTTATCGCCTTCGATACCTACATCGCCTTTGTAACGGAATTTCCCAGTACCGTCCAAAATCGTACCGTTTACAATCTTTACATCAAACATAAAAGCACACGTCCTTTCTTCTATTATCTAAGACCTTGGGGCCCTGCCCCAATTCCCCGCAAGGGGGCACCCGCCCCCTTGCCCCGGGATTGCCGCAAAACTGTGTTTTGCGGAGGAATCATATCCTCAAATCCAGGCGCATAAAATGCGTCTGGCAATAAAGTTTGGGGGCAAGCCCTTTCCAAAGGGCTTGCGGAGGTTTGGAGGCAGCGCCTCCAAGGTTTTGGGTTCCTTTAAGCCGCTTTTTTGTTTTTATCTGCTACGAAGAAGCCTCTTGTAATCAGAATACCAGCCAGCACAACGCCCAGCGTCAGCACACCACCGGGAATACCCAGCATGCCGCCGCCTTTGAGGATAACCAGCGCGCCGATAATGGTACAGATGCCTGTCCGCAGGTCTTTTCTCGCGATATCCACATAAATCGCACCAAACAGCGCGGGCAGGATATAGGAAAAGGAACTTGTCACAAACGGCGGCAGGAGAGGGATAACCTGAGAACCGATAATCGTAAACAGCGTAATCATAGACGCGGATACGAATACAGAACAGCAGGTACCAATCGTGCCGACAACCTCATGCGCGTGTGTGCCTTCTTCCGTTCCCGCCATCTTCTGCGCCATAGAAGCCGCAGGCATACGGATATCACCAACAGAACCTGCCAGCCAGCCGATGTAAGAACCGGGCGCGCCCAGCGTCGGATAATATGCGATAGGCTGAATGATCCAGCTGATGCCGTATGTCGCCGCTACAAGGCCCCAAATCTGGAGTATGGTGGAAAGCCCGGGCATTTCCCCGTAACGCATGCCCACATAAACAGCGGGAAGGAAATTCGCGATAATTGCCAGACCCATAGAAATTCTGCCGATTTTGATTAACTTTTTATCATACATATCTGTTCACCTCTCAATATCGTATTAAGCCCCTAGAACCGCCTGTGTCACAAACATACCAACCAGCATCGCAATACCGAGCGAAAGCTCCTGAAGTCTCTGGTATTTTTTCAGCGCAGTGCCGAGAACAATCATAACAACTGCCGCAATCGCCGCAGGCATCAGCTTCGGCGTCGCCAAAGACTGTATCTGGTTGCCCAGCAGGTAAGCGAACAAACCAACTGTCGCGCCTGCCATCAGCTTTTTGATCCACGCGGGGTCATATTTGGAATTCATTTTTTCTACAACGCCGCTCATTCTATGACCCAGAATGAAAACAACAAACAGCCAGCCAAAGTTATTCAGCGCCATGCCCCAAAGACCATATGTCCATGCCTGCATGCCGAATGCTTCTGTACCGGCTTCAACACCCAGCATGCCGGACGTCAGAGAGATAACACCAAGTTCTGTTCTTGCCGCACCTACGTCGCAAAGGCGCATCCATGTCGTCGGCGCACCTACGACAGCCACCAGCGAAAGCAATGTGATAACCGGAGAAAGGGAAGGCCCTATCGCCGTAATGCAGGCAGAACGGATTGCCGCTGCCTTCTTTTCCTTATTGATGCCGCATTCCGTCGCTTCTTTCAGAGCGGCGCGCATAAATACGACTGCCTGCGATACCGAGATGATAACAAGGAACGCCGATACGATCCATATCCCCGGACTGTTGATAATTGCCTGAAAATTCATACTTCATTCCTCCTCTGAAATAACCCTGAAAATAAATCCTTCCGGCCTCCTATCGGAAGAAAGCCTGTGTGAAAAACATTCCCACCAGCATTGACAAGCCAAGGGAAATCTCCTGCAGCTTTTGATATTTTTTCAAAACTGTTCCTAAGAACAGGCCGCATGCTGCCGCAACTACCGCCGCCACATAATTCGCCGACGGTTTATTGACAAGATTATTGCCCAGCAGGTAAGCGAAGAGCCCCAGAGTTGCGCCTGCCAGAAGCGATTTGATCCACTTCGGATCGTACCTGGAATAAAGCCCGTTTACCATACCCTCCATTTTATGGTTGAACAGGAACACGAAAGCCAGCCAGCCTGTACTGTTCAGGATTCCGGCCCACATACCATATGTCCAGGCCTTGATGCCAATGTTTTCGTTCATAATCTCGACTCCGGCAATATTCGCGCCCATCGTTGCCGCTGCAAGTTCTGTCCGCGCCGCGCCTACATTGTTCAGTACAAACCATGTATACGGCGTTCCCAGTATCGTGCTCATGGCGAGCATGATGATGATGGGGGATAAGGACGGGCCGATGGCGGTAATGCAGGCAGAACGGATTGCCGCCTTCCTCGCCTCCGGCGTAATGCCGATAGCCTTTGACTCCTTTACTGCCGCGCGCATAAAAAAGACAGACTGCAATACGACAATAGAAATCATTACGATAACGCACAGCCATATATCCCAGCCATTCATTATCTTTTGAAATTCAGCGGTTTTCATGCAATCCCCTCCTTAAATTCAAGTTGCTCAGTTCCTGCTTTATCTTTTGTATATATCCATTTTAACGCACAAACACACTCCATAACAGGACGGTATCTGTCTTAATATGCTGTCTGTAAATAACGGCGGAACATTATTTTTCTCCTGTTTTGAACAAGTTTCGACACAAATATTTTTTAACAATATTGCAAAACTCCTCCATATATCTTGTGTTTTTTTGTAGTTTTTATGCTACTAAAGGATATTTATTTGATATTTTTTTATCAATATCCGTTCTTTCTTCTCTGTTTTATCTTAGTCATCTGCGCTGTTTATATTTTACAACCATATGTCCACAAGTCGAATACAAAATCCATTCTTTATTTCCTTTTCCGACTTAAAGACAAAATTCAGTATTTTTCGCATCTGTCTGTCTTTACCACTGCAAAACAA
>CAMQRG010000121.1 GCA_947036475.1 uncultured Clostridia bacterium | reverse complement strand
GCACATATGTAAACGGTGCAGTCCGGCAGTTTTCATACTGGTTTGCACATGGAACTCTGGGGTATCCTCTTTTGGAAGGAATTGAATACGTTGGTGAAATTTTGAAGGAAGAAAGCAGTTTCGCAGAGCAGGCGTTTGCTGTTTTTATGAACAATCTTGAGCTTGATGAAGATGGAAACGTGCTTAACTATAAGTACAGCGAATATAGGGCTGCACAATATATACGGCATTATTTTGATTCTGATTATAAAGTTGAACCGCCGTTTGACTTTTGGGAAATGGAATTGCATGCAGTGAGTAAGGACTCCTATCAGAAGTAAAAGTTTGCTTTGATGATTTCTGCGAAGCGGAAAATAAAAACACATTGGCGGTACAAAAGGGAAGAACAATTTCCGTTGTTGTGCGGAAACCGAAAAATGTGGTATACTGAATATGATAATAATATATCTTATTTTATGATATAAGAAATAAATTCAATTTGAGATAGCTTGAATTCCCGCAAAACGCAGTTTTGCGGCAGATGGGTCAAGGGCTGAAAGCCCTTGCAGGGTGCAGGACGGAGTCCTGCGGTTTATGGAGGTATAGAATGAGCAAACCAATCGTAGCGGTAGTGGGCCGCCCGAATGTCGGGAAATCCACGTTATTTAACAGGCTGGCGGGGGAACGCATTTCCATCGTGCAGGATACGCCCGGCGTAACCCGTGACAGAATCTACGCCGATGCGGAATGGCTGAACCGGAAATTTACATTGATTGATACGGGCGGCATGGAAATCGGCTCCGAAGAAATTATACAACGGCAGATTTTGCAGCAGGCGGAAATCGCCATTGAAACGGCTGACGTAATATTGTTCGTGACAGATGTAAAAACAGGCGTGACAGATGATGACCGTCAGGTTGCAAACCTGCTGCGGCGGACGAAAAAGCCCGTAGTGCTGGCGGTCAATAAGGTAGACAGCGTGAAGCGCGACACTATGGATATTTACGAATTTTACGAACTGGGTATCGGCGACCCGCTGCCTGTTTCCGCCGGACAGGCATTGGGCCTGGGTGATATGCTGGATGAAATGGTGAAGCATTTTCCGGAAAACACAGGAACGGACGAGGATGATGATGCAATAAAGGTTGCTATCATCGGCAAGCCGAATGTTGGGAAATCTTCCCTGATAAATAAGATATTGGGCGAGGACAGGCTGATTGTCAGCAATATCCCCGGCACGACGCGCGACGCGGTAGACAGCCCGATAACGATTGACGGACAGAAATATATTTTTATTGATACGGCGGGTATGCGCCGCAAAAGCAAAATTAAAGAGGAAATTGAACGGTTCAGCATTATCCGCGCCGTTGCGGCAGTGGAACGGTGCGACGTTGCGGTGCTTTTGATTGACGCGAACGAGGGTGTGACAGACCAGGATACGAAGATTGCGGGGATTGCACACGAACGCGGCCGCGCGGCTCTGATTGCCGTGAACAAATGGGACTCCATTGAAAAAGATGACAAAACCATGAACCGTTACCTGAAAGATATTGCCAATGAACTGGCATACATGGCTTATGCGCCGCGGGTATTCATTTCCGCGCAGACAGGGCAGAGAATCGACCGTATGCTGGAAATGATACAGACGGTACACCAAAACCACGCGCTGCGAATCAGTACGGGCGTTTTGAATGAAGTGCTGATTGAAGCTACTGCGATGCAGCAGCCTCCAGCGGACAAGGGACGGCAGCTCCGGCTGTATTATATGACGCAGGTTTCCGTGAAGCCGCCGACATTTGTGATATTCGTGAATGAACGCGGGCTGTTCCACTTCTCCTATCGCAGATATATCGAAAACCAGCTGCGGGAGGCATTTGGCTTTGTCGGTACGCCGATTCATTTTATTGTACGCGAAAAAGGGGATAAGGATTAAAATGTTCCGGATAGTATGTTTGGTGATTGGATATATGGTCGGCTGCATGGAAACGGCGTATTTTGTGAGCAAGGCGTGGAAAACAGACCTGCGCAGTCAGGGCAGCGGCAACCTTGGTACAACGAACGCCCTGCGTGTGCTTGGTGTGAAGGCAGGAGCGGCGACGTTTGCAGGGGATATTCTGAAATCAGTCCTGGCGTTTGCGGCAGGTATGTTCCTGTTCCCGGAAGCGGGTGCGCTGGCGGGCATGTATGGCAGTATCGGTGCGATACTGGGGCATGATTTCCCGTTTTATCTGCATTTCAGGGGCGGCAAGGGCATTGCGGCAAGCATCGGTATGGTGCTGGGTCTGAGCTTTGCCATTTCGCCCCTGCTGGCGTTGGTTTCGTTTGGCATCGGGATTGCCGGCGTAGCGGTAAGCCATACGATTTCTGCCGGCTCTCTGCTGTTTGCGTTTTCCATTCCCGTTGCTGCGTATTTTCTGAGGTTCCCGGTGGAAATGACTGCTCTGGCGGCGGCGTTATGCGTGCTGGCATTTTGGAAACACCGCGCCAACATTGGCAGGCTGCTGGCAGGGAATGAAAACCGTTTCAGTATCCGGAAAAAATGAGGAGGTCACAGCGATATGAAGAAAGTCACAGTGATTGGCTCTGGAAGCTGGGGTACGGCGTTAGCCGTTATGCTGGCGGAGCATGGGCATGAAGTAACGATTTGGTCAAGGCGGCAGGAGGCTGTCGATGAGCTTGTAGAACGGCGGACAAATGAAAAATATCTGCCCGGTGTAACGATTCCGGCAGAAATCGGTGCGACAACAGACCGTGCGGAGGCTGTTGCGGCTGCGGAAATCGTCATACTGGCTGTACCATCGCGCGCGGTGCGCCAAACGGCAAAGGATTTTGCGCCATATTTTAAGAAAGAGCAGATTTTAGTGAATGTGGCAAAAGGGCTGGAAGAAGGCAGCCTTCTGCGGCTTTCTGAGGTCATACGGGAATGTGTGCCGGAGTGCGAGGTCTGTGTGCTTTCCGGACCGAGCCACGCAGAAGAAGTTGCGCGGAATCTCCCTTCCGCGTGCCTGATTGCAGCAGAAAAGGAAGAAACGGCAAAACTGGTGCAGAGGGAATTCATGAACCCAAGATTCCGGCTGTACACCAATACGGATATGATTGGCGTGGAGATGGGGGCGGCCCTGAAAAACATTATGGCTCTGGCGGCAGGCATGTCTGACGGGCTGGGCTTTGGCGACAATACGAAAGCAGCGCTGATGACGCGCGGCATGGCGGAAATGCAGCGGCTGGGCATGGCAATGGGCGGCAAGGCGGAAACATTTTCAGGTCTTTCCGGCATCGGTGATTTGATTGTAACCTGTACAAGTATGCATTCGAGAAACAGGCGCGCGGGTATTCTGCTGGGGCAGGGAAAGAGCCTTGCAGAAACGCTGGATACGGTGCAGATGGTGGTCGAGGGCGTGAATACGGTGCAGGCGGCATGCCGTATGGCAGAGAAATACGGCGTTTCCATGCCGATTACGGAGGCGATTAATGCGGTGCTGTTCCATGGGAAAAATGTAGAGGACGCTGTTCTGGAACTCATGACGCGGGACGGCAAGGCGGAGTAATAAAGAGAAGAAGCGGAGAAAAGCGTTTGCCAAAGGAGGAGAAAGTGTATGAATATCAGTAAGGTCTGGGCGGTATATTTCAGCCCGACAGGCGGTACAGAGAAAGCAGTGCGGACGGTTGCGGAAGAAACGGCAGCAGGGCTTGGCGTACCGCTGGAAACATATGATTTTACACTGCCGCAGAACAGGGAGAATGAACTTACGTTTACCGAAGGGGATTTCGTGGTATTTGGGACGCCCGTCATCGCAGGGCGTGTGCCGAACGTATTGCTGCCTTATTTGAAAGAAAAGATAAAAGGCGGCGGCGCGCTTGCCGCGCCTGTGGTTTCCTTTGGCAACCGGAATTTTGATGATGCGCTGATAGAATTGCGCAATATATTGGAGGACGATGGTTTCCGCACAGCGGCTGGCGGCGCGTTTATCAGCGAACACTCTTTTTCGCGCACATTGGGCGCGGGAAGGCCGGACGCGGCGGATTTGGAAAAAATGCGCGCCTTTGGAAAAGGGATTGCGGAAAAACTGCACAGCAGCTGGACATATACTGAGCCGGTAACGGTAAGGGGAGAAACGCCTATCCGCCCGTATTTTACCCCGCGGGACAGACACGACGCCGCGATAGACATTCGCAAGGTGAAGCCGAAAACAAGCGATGCCTGCTGTGGGTGCGGGCTTTGTGCAGAGGTCTGTCCAATGGGCTCCATCAGCAAAGAGAATCCGGCGGAGTTTACCGGAATTTGTATCAAATGCTGTGCCTGTGTGAAAAAATGTCCGACGGGGGCAAAGTTTTACGACGACCCGGGATATATTTACCATAAAGAAGAACTGGAAGAACTTTATGAACGGCGCGCAGAGCCGGAAACATTCCTGTAACACAGAAGGAAAAGAGGAAACATTGTGCGAAAGGGCTGTTCTGTCATTTTTATAGTAGATTTGTAAAAAAATTATAACTTGATACGATGAAACAGAAACGCCTGTTTTCTTCTGAGTGAAGGAAAGCAGGCGTTTTGCTTTGCTGGAATTATTTTTTTGCTATGCGTTCTATTTCCATGCGGTAAAACTCTATTTTGCTGTCCAGCTTTTCCATGTTTTCCTGTAACTGCCTGATTTGCATACAAAGGGTATTTTTGTGTGCGGCAAGCAGTTCCATTCGGTCCGGCAGGGTGGAATCTCCTGCCGCCCGCAGCTTTGCGTAATGCTGTATTTGTTTGATGGGCATGCCCGTATCCTTCAGCCGTTTGATAAACATAACCCATACAAGGTCTTTTTCTGAATAACGGCGGCGGTTGCCGGAATTGCGCTCTGGGGTGAGCAGACCTTCGTGTTCATAATAGCGCAGTGTGTGTATTCCCAGGTTTGTCAGTTTTGAAAATTCGCCAATGGTATATTCCAAAAAATCACGTCCCGTCCTCTTGACATAGAGTTCACTCTATATTATATGCTTGCATTATATCAAGAAAAAGGAGGACTTGCAAATGATTCAACAAAAAAGAGGTTACACCGTAATTACGGGGGCGAGCTCGGGCATTGGTTATGAAGCGGCAAAGGCGTTTGCGGGACGGGGGAGTCATCTGATTCTGACTGCCCGCAGGAAAGACAGGCTGGAGGCTTTGAAACGGGAAATTTTGACACGATATCCAACGCTTGACATTGTGGTAAAAACGACGGATTTATCTGTGCCGGAAAATGCATTCTGGCTGTATGAGGAAGTGAAAGACTATCCACTGCGGACATGGGTCAACAATGCAGGTTTTGGGAATTATGACAGTGTAGGGAATCAGGAACTGGAAAAAATCAGCCGCATGCTGCATTTGAATGTGGAAGCACTTACGATTCTTTCCTCTCTGTTTGTACGGGATTTCAATGACATTGAGGGAACACAGCTTATCAATATTTCTTCTGCCGGAGGGTATGCAATCGTTCCCAACGCAGTCACATATTGTGCGTCAAAGTTTTATGTCAGCGCGTTTACAGAAGGGCTGGCATGGGAACTGAAAGCGGATCATGCAAAAATGCAGGTGAAGGTGCTGGCCCCTGCCGCGACAAAGACAGGATTTGGAAAGGCCGCGAATGATGTGACAGAATATGACTATGATAAGCTGTTTGGTATATACCATACGAGTGCGCAAGTAGCGTCATTCCTGCTGGAACTGTACGACAGCAGTGAGACGGTGGGGCTGGTGGACAGAGAGACTTTTTCTTTCCGCCTGTGCAGCCCGCAGCTCCCATACGCTGGAAATTCAGAGCATAATCAAAAAATGTAAGACGTAAAAAGGACTGTTGTGTGATGGGGAACCTCCGTATGGCAGTCCTGCTTTATTCCTGTGAATCATCTAAAATTTCTTTCATTCGTTTTTAAGAAAGGGCTAAAGACAGCCTAATGCGTCTGGGATATACTTGGAAAAAAGAAACGGAGGTGGAAGAATTTGGAAGAAAAATGGCGGAAGGAACTGAAATATGCCCTGACGGAAACGGAAAGTGTGATGATGGCGCGCAGACTGTCCACGTTCATGAAGCGGGATATTCATACAGGCGGGCGAAAGGAATATTTTATCCGTTCCCTGTATTTCGACAACCCGGACGACAAAGTCCTGAAAGAAAAACTTTCCGGCGTTGCGGTACGGGATCTGTCTCTTATACACATCTGACGCTGCCGACGACTCCTTACGTGT
>CAMQRG010000120.1 GCA_947036475.1 uncultured Clostridia bacterium | reverse complement strand
GATTTTTATATTTTAGCAAGCATTAAAGGAGGATAACTATGAAACAAGGATATGGCTTCCGTACATGGCAAACAAAATTCGGCCGGACGGTCAAAAAAGGCGAAAAAGCCATATGGATCATCGCCCCGGCGCCGCGCAGGCGGAAGCTGGAACAGGTGAAGCTCGACCCGGAAACAAGGCTCCCTGTCATCGGGGAGGACGGGGAAACGGTTATGGAGGAAAAAGAAGTCATTATCCCCCGTTATAAGGCCGTGCCCGTGTTCGATGTATCGCAGACCGAAGGCCGCGAGCTGCCGGATATTGCGGTGGACGAGCTGACCGGCGATGTAGCGCGGTACAGGGATTTTTTGGCCGCTTTGGAAAAGGTGTCGCCTTTCCCGATCTCATTCGTGGCAATTCCGGGTGCAAGGCATGGCTATTGCGTTTATGCGTCCAGATGTATTGTGGTTGACGAGGGAATGAGCGAGCTCCAGACATTAAAGACCACAATCCATGAAATCGCCCACGCAAAGCTGCACGATACCAATATAGACACCCCGGCAGATAACCAGGTGTGGATTGACAGGCAGACAAAGGAAGTGCAGGCGGAAAGCATTGCTTACACCGTCTGCCAGCATTACGGGCTGGATACCTCGGAGTATTCCTTCGGCTATGTCGCCGGGTGGAGCAGCGGGAGGCCGCTTCCGGAGCTGAAAAGCTCCCTGGAAGTGATCCGGCGTACCGCCGCTGAAATCATTAACGGCGTTGACCGCTATTTCGCGGAACTGCGCATAGAGCAGGAAGCAGGGGAACACCCTGAATTTGCGGCATAAAACTGAGGACGCGGAAAGGAGCATTTTTATGGCAGAGAACAAAGAGAAGTGGGAAAACAGCAAAATCATATCTGCGGACGACCCGTGCGCAGTGGAAAAGCTGCGCAGGAAGCTCGAATCCCTGAAAGAACGGCAGGAATACATGAAACGCGCAAACGCCCACTACAAAAAGCATCGGACAATGAAGGGCTTTGAGGCTATGGACGACGCTGCGGCGGCCGAGATGGACAGCTATATCCTGCTGAACTATTACGGGCATAAGCCGTTCCCGTCCTTCCGGCTGGAAAACAATAACGCCAACATCAGGCGGATCAGGGAGCGTATCGCGGAACTGGAAAAACGTGACAGCGCGGCTTTTGGCGAGGGCTGGGCGTTCCCCGGCGGCAGTGTCGTGATGAATGCGGAGGAGAACCGCATACAGGTATTTTTCGACGAAAAACCCGACGAGGAAACCCGGAAAGCCCTGAAATCCAACGGCTTCAAATGGGCGCCGAGCAAAAACGCATGGCAGAGGCAGCTGAACGAAAACGGCGCCCGCGCCCTGCGGCGCATCGCCCGCATACAACCGGAAAACGCATAACAATACATACGAAGGGAGCATGATGATATGGATATGAAAGAAATTTTGAAACAACTGAGAAGGCCGTTCCCCTATGAGGACATTGACTGGAAAGTGCAGGTCACGAACAAGGATAAGACGCAGGGTATGGCGGTGCCGTACCTGGACAGCCGCGCGATACAGAACCGGCTGGACGAGGCGGTCGGCCCGATGAACTGGACAAATGAATTCCTGCTCTGGCAGGAAAAATCGCAGGTCTGCGGTATCGGCCTGTATGACGCGGAACGCGGCGCGTGGGTCATGAAATATGACGGCGCGGAGAATACGGACATCGAGCCGGTCAAGGGCGGGCTGTCCGATTCCTTCAAGCGCGCGGCGGTGCTCTGGGGCATTGGGCGCTATCTCTACGATATGGCGAGCATCTGGGTGGCAATCGAGCCGATCGGCACGTCCGGCAAAGGCTCCCGTATCAAAAAGGAGGAGTACGCCAAGCTGCGGCGGCATTACGACAACAGCGTTGCCGCGCTGTCTGGCGGCGGCACTGTGCCGGGCAAGGCGCAGGGGCAGGACGCCATGCAGACAGCCCCTGCCGCAAATCCTCCTGAGAATGTCATAGAATATGATTACATCGTAAAGTCAGCGTCTGATTCCGGCAAAAGTGTATACCTGAAGCTGGTGGCCAAAGATGGCAGGGAGGTTTCTGTTTATGCCAAGAAAGGCGATACCGGCCTGGTTTCCGGCACGAAGCTGAGGAAAGCGAAGCTGGAGAAAAAGCAGGCGGATTTCGGGCCATATTATACGATGCCGGAATATGAAATCGCGGCATAGGAAGGAGGCGCACAGGAATGAAATATGACTTTTGCGGGGCCGTCCTGCATACGAAAAGCAGGGACATCGACTGCCTGCTTTTTGAAACGAGGCACGACAGGAAATGGAAAGAGGAATGCCAGCGGCTGGGATATGCCGTGTTTGAGCTCAGGCATAGCAGCGAAGACTGGAGCGAACCCTGCTGCATTGAAAACAGGGTGGTTGTTGATTTCTGGGGCTATATGGCGGTAGGAAATCAGGACGATGCACAGGCTTTGCGCGAATGGATTGCGGAAGATGGATACATTGGCATCGACAGCAGTATGTTCTCCGGCGGGATTTATGGCGGGGAACAGGAGATACCGGTGCTGGCTCCTGCAATATAGGAAGAATGGATACAGTGGAGGAAGGCGGAAGCCTTCCTTTGCTTGTTGGGTGATGTACCAAAAGACCTTGGGGCGCCGCCCCAATTCCCCGCGAGGGGCTCAGCCCCTCGACCCGTTTGCCATCGCATTCCATGCGATGGAGGATAGAAAAGTTTATATTTCTCGGAAAACGCAGTTTTCCGCAATAAAGTTTAGGGTCAAGCCCTTTTCAAAGGGCTTGTGGGAGTTTGAGGGCAAAGCCCTCAAGGTCTTTTCTCTAAAGAAAGGGGATATTTATGGAGAAAATCAACGATTTCAGGATTTTAGAACTTACCATGTCAGGTTTTAAGGGCTTCCCGGAGCCGAGGACGTTCCAGTTTGACTACGGCATCAACTTTATCCTGGGCGACAATGGCACGGGCAAGACAAGCATTGCCGAGGCCATCGCCTTTGTGTTCATGGGGACAGGTTTTTTCGGCGAGAAAACGCTGGACAGGCTCCAGAACACGGACGCAAAGGAGGCTTTTGTTTCCGTGAAATTTTCGGACACAGACGGCGAAGTGCATGAACTGACAAAAACGAGGAAGAACAACGCCAACGGCATTACCTATGACGGGTACACGATCCGCCAGACGGATTTATATAACCTGTTCGGGGACAAGGACCTTTTCCTGTCCATGCTTAACCCCCTGTATTTCATTGAAACGCTGGGCGCGGACGGGAAGAACCTGCTGGAAAAGCTGCTCCCGGCCGTCAGCCATGAGGCGGTGCTGGCGGCACTGCCGGAGGACGCGCGGGCGGCGCTGACAGGGGAGAATATCCTGTCGCCGGAAACCTACATCAAGAACCGCCGCGCCGAGGGGAAGGCACTGGAAGAAACCCTGCTCTATCTGCAAGGACAGGCCGACCTTCTGGCGGACGGCGCGAAAAAAGCGCAGGCGGCGCTGGATACGGCAAAAACGGAGCTGGCGGCGCAAAAGGCTTTGATACAGGAAAATGCACAGGAAAGCAGCCTGTCTGAGGCGCTGTTCCGCGCAAAGCTGCGCCTGCAAAGGATACAGGACAAGGCGTTTGCGTTCGAACATGACGCGGAAATCTCCCGCACCGAAGGGGAACTGAAAGCCCAATACGCCAGGCATGACGCGGTATTCAAGCATTTGCACGAGGTATGCGCCGGGCAGGAATGCGCCCTCTGCGGGCATGAAATGGCGAGCGAGGCTGTTTTGGCGGCAAGGGAAACTTTGAAACGGCAGTTAGAGGCGTGTATTGCAGAAGGCAAGGCGTTAAAAGCGGAGCTGAAACGGCTGACGCAGGAAAAAGAAACCGCGCTGCAGGATTTCCGTGAGAAGCAGGCGGCGGAAACGGCAAGGCTGGAAGAAGCCATTGCGTCGCTGGGAACGGAGCGCCAACCGGAAAACGGCGGGTGCCAAACAGATACCCTTCGACAGGAGTGCAAGAATTTAGAAGCGAAAATCCGTATGCTCAGCGAAACGCTGGCACAGCCCGATATACGGGAACAGCTGGAATCTGTCCGGCAGGAGATTGACGCGAAAAAACGGCTCATCAGCTATGCCGCGGCCTACCTGGGAAAGCGGAACGAGCTGCTTTTCGCGCCGCTGGAAATGAACCGCGTCCGGCTCGTATTGTCCGAAACGGTGAAAACAACGGGCGAAATCAGGGACACGTTCCGGTTTACCTATGATGGGAAGGACTATACAAAGCTGTCCCTGTCGGAGAAAATGCGCGCGGGGCTGGAAATCGTGGAACTGGTAAAGCGGCTTTCAAGCAGGCGTTACCCGACGTTCCTGGATAACGGGGAAAGCATCTCCGTGATTGACAATGTGCGCCCCACCGGGCAGCTCATCGTTTCCAAAGTGGAAAAAGGGAAGGCGCTGACAGTGCTTTACAAGGGCAGCCGGGCAGGAAAGGCGGCGTGAAATGGCGTTCAGGAATATCCCGATTTTACAGGCGGCAGAACTCTGCGGCATAAGGCACGGGCAGGCGGCAGGCGCGGAGGTACGGGCGAACTGCCCGTTCTGCCACGACAGCCAGCCAAGGCTGTACCTGAATACGGCAAAAGACGTGTTCCACTGCCAGCGGTGCAAGGCGTCAGGGAACAGCATCACATTGTATGCGGCCCTGAACGGTGTCAGCAACGCGGCGGCATACAGGGAGCTGGCGGGGGACTTTGACGCCCCGCCCGTGCCGCTCTATAATAGGAAAGGACCCGGAACGGCCATGAAGCCATTGGAAGAGCGGAGCCGGATTTATCATGACCTCCTGTGTATGCTGGAGCTTGCGCCGGAGCACAGGCTGAATTTGCAGAACCGCGGGCTGGATACCGAAACAATAGCGGCAAACCTCTACCGCTCTGCCCCGAAGAAGTATGGGAAATGTTACAGTAAGGCAATGTATGAGCTTTCCCGAAAATATGACCTGTCCGGCGTGCCGGGCTTTTATCGGAAAAACGGGCAGTGGCACATGGTCACGTCCGAAGGCTTCTTCATTCCGGTGTGCGACGTGCAGGGCAGGATACAGGGCTTGCAGGTCAGGCTGGATAACAGCGGGAAACAGAAATATAAGTGGTTTTCCAGCAATGGGTATCCCGGCGGTACGAAGTGTGCCGCGTTTCTCCATGTGGTGAATTGGAAACCAGGCATAAGAACCTATGTCACGGAGGGCGCGCTGAAAGCGGACATAGCCTGTGCCCTGATGGAGCAGGACGCCTGCCTGATTGCCCTTCCCGGCGTCGGCAGTACGAAGGGGCTGGAACAGCTGATTCGGGAACTCGGCATTTCTGAGATAATAGAGGCGTTTGACATGGATCAGGAAACCAACCCGGCGGTTGGGCTCTCCGTGCAGAGGTTTTATGGGCGGATGGAACAGCTCGGCGTTGCTGTGCAGCCGATGAAGTGGAACCCCTCGTATAAAGGCATTGATGATATGCTGCTGGCAGGGAAAGAAAACAGACGCATGGCAGCATAAAATAAAAGGAAGAATATATCGCGATGCAGTACCGTATGGAAGTGGCGGAGGACAAAGAGGAGGGAGGTTTTACCGTTTTATATCCGAAAGTATAGAAATGGTGCTTACGAATGTAAAAGTTGCGATTGAGGAAGGCGCCAGGATTTCTGAGCCTGATTCATTTGCCTATTAAATAAAAGCAGTTCTGTTGGTATAAAAGCTGGCAGAACTGTTTTTATTTTTGGTAAGCGATAAGATGAAAAGCAGTATGAAAAACCTAGGTGGGAACAAAATAAATTTTAGATAGTTTATGTCACGATTTCCTTTTTTTAATACATAATGCTATATAAGGGTTAGAAAGCGTTTAATACTTTTCTTATAAACGATTATTGTAGTCAGATGAGCCCCCTCAATTTTTTAGGAGATGATCATATATGAATGCAAAAGACTATATATGGATTGAAATAGGACTTTTTACAATTTTTTCGATTTGGCTTATCATCTTTTGCAAGAAAAAACCTGCTGGCCTAAATGTTATTATAAGTGAAAAATTTTCAGCGTCAATCATTGTGATTATATTGTGGATTTCTGTTCTTGGATATATCTTAAATGACCATGAATTTTCACTGAAGTGTGAATTTGTAATCATCATACTATGGTCATTTGTGAATTATGTGAGAATCAAAAAGGGAATAAATATAGAA
>CAMQRG010000119.1 GCA_947036475.1 uncultured Clostridia bacterium | reverse complement strand
CGCCTGCACGCCGTAAACCTTGCAGTTGGGGTTAATGCTTTTGATTGCACAGGCAACGCCGCTGATCAGGCCGCCGCCGCCGATAGGAACCAGAACAACTTCCGCATCGGGCAGTTTATCCAGAATTTCCAGACCTACTGTACCCTGCCCAGCCATTACATAATCATCGTTGAAGGGGTGCAGGAATGTATAGCCCTTTTCCTTCTGTAATTCCTCAGCCTTTGCCGCCGCATCGTCGTATACGCCGGGTACCAGAACAACTTCTGCACCATAACTCTTTGTTGCCTCAACCTTTGCCAGAGGTGCGCCTGCGGGCATACAGATAACGGACTTAATGCCCTTTTTCTGCGCTGCCAGAGCAACACCCTGTGCATGGTTGCCAGCAGAGCATGCAATCACACCATGTTTCGCTTCTTCGTCTGTCAGGTTTGCCGTTTTATAGTAAGCGCCGCGCAGCTTGAAAGAACCCGTTACCTGCATATTTTCACACTTGATATATACATCAGCTTCCGGATTAATAACGTTCGACTGGAACAAAGGCGTAACCCTTGCCACGTCGCTCAAAACTTTTCTTGCTTCCTGAATCATATCCAAAGTCAACATTATTCAACCACTCCCGTTCTTATGCTAGGGACATTTTATGTAAATGTACCCGCCTCAAATACGTTTTTATTATAGACCCCTGTTTTTTTGCCGTCAATGTGTTTTAGGCAAGTTTCACGCACTGTCTGTGATTTTGGTAGTTCTGTCAGTATTTCCGCGGTAAATGTACAAATTTCCGTACAGCACAATCCTTTCCCGCCCACTTTCCGTCATTTTTCCTACTGAAAAAAACCTTGGGCTCTGACCCTGCAAGGGGCGCGCCCTGCTCCCATTCTCCGCACAGGAAACCTGCACAGGATTCCATGTTTCTATTCCGCTACATTTCCTCTGGAAACCATCTCCTGATATGTTTTTCCCCATACCTCCATAGCATTCAGGATTGGCCGCATGGATTCGCCCAGTTCACTGAGCGCGTACTCCACCCGAGGCGGCACCTCCGCATAAACAGTCCGCACAACAATCCCATCGCTCTCCATAGAACGCAGGCTGTCCGTCAAAACCTTCTGGCTGATACCGGCCAAATCCTTTTTCAATTCATTAAACCGCCAGGGGCGCATATGCAGGTTCCGCAATATCAGCAGTTTCCATTTGCTCCCAATCAGCGCGACCGTTGTTGCTACCGGGCAGGCCGGCAGTTCTTCCTTTGTCAGCATCTCCATCACTCCGTATCCATTTTCCCAATAGTCTCTTTTTGAATGTTACATGCAGATTTTAGTCCAGCATACTTTTTTTGTCAAGGCAAACCACAAAAAGGTGGCTGCGGGTCACAAAAAGGTGCCTCAGTAATAGATTTGTGCGTACTTGCCCCAGCAACAGCAGGGGATTTATAATCAATCCCGTAAAGCAGAAACACGTCAAAACTGAATGGAGGAATATTTATGAAAAAGAAAACCACAGCTTTTGTATCCGCAACACTTCTGGCAACAGCCCTGCTGGCCGCTTGCAGCAAAGCTCCCGCCGGAGATGACCTTCCACCGGAATCTGCCCCTGAAACAGACGTCCCCGCAGTCAGCACAACTGCTTTGTCCTCAGGCAGCGTAACTGTTTACGATTTTGGTGAAACCAGACTGCACGTATTTTTTACAGATGATGCTCTGGCAGATGTCGCATACATCGTGGAAGGTGCGGACGCTCTGGTCGGCATCGAGCTGCCCAGCTTTACGGAAGGGCTGGACGCATGGAAAGCATACGCAGATGGACTCGGCAAGCCGATGGACGACATATTCCTGTGCAGCCACCCCGCCGGCGCAAGCTACATCACCGGCATGAATGTTTACGGCACACAGGGCGCAAAAGATTCTGTCGCCTCCGGCTCCGCCTATGCTACCGCTCAGGGACTGTATGAAACATTCGGAGATTCATTTCATGGTGGCTCGGATATTGCGGAAATCAATCAGGTTGTTTCCGGTCCCATTACTGTAGCAGGTATTTCCTTCGACCTGATTGAGCGGGGCGAAGCATATGATTTGGAAATTCCGGCAATCAACGCAGTGTATACCCATATGCTTGGCAAAACCAGTCATTCTATCCTTACCAGTCTGGAGCATATGGACGAAACAGCCGCAGCGCTGAAAACTTATCAGTCAAAAGGCTATGAAAAAATACTGACTTCCCATGGCGGACCCGAAGGACAGGACGCCGTTGCCGAAAAACTCTCTTATATAGAAAAGACAAAGGAACTGGCCGCTGCCAACGACACTGCGGCAGATTTTATCCGAGCGATGCAGGAATCTTTTCCGAACTATGACGGAGAAAATTACCTTGAAATGACCGCAGGCTATTTGTACCAATAAACATAGCCCCTTTCCCATAAAAATAGCTACAAAAGGCGGCTTGACTGAAATCCTGGTTTTTCAGACACTTAAAAAAATGAAATTTTCTTCTGGCAACGCCCATAAAAACGGCAAAGGATATATTTACATTCCTTTGCCGTTTTACTACGCTGTTTTTATACTTTAATTGAGAAAGGTTTTTCTCAAAGTTCTTTGCCCCGCTTTCTCCGAAAGAAAGCGGGCAGGGTGTGGGACAGCGTCCCACAGTTTTATCTTTTTACGAAGCGTCCATACTCCTCGTGTGTTTCCGCTTCCGCATACGCTTCAGAGGCTGGCGGTTCTCGTTGTATACATATTCCGGATCAGCAGTTCCATTCACCACATCTGCCGTAATGATACACTTTTCCACAGTAAGCTCTGTCGGAATCTCGTACATAATCGGGTTGATAAATTCCTCCACAATCGCACGCAGTCCTCTTGCGCCCGTTTCACGTTCAATCGCTTTCTGCGCAATCGCACGCAAAGCCTCGTCCGTAAATTCCAGAAGCACATCATCCAGCGCAAACAAATATTCATACTGCTTTGTCAGCGCGTTTTTAGGTTCTGTCAGGATATGCACAAAAGCGTCCTCGTCCAGATTATCCAGCGTCACCACAACAGGCAGACGGCCGACAAACTCCGGAATCAGGCCATATTTCAGTAAATCCTGCGGCATAAGATGGCGCAGAAGCGCGTCCGCGTCTTCTTCCTTAGCCAGATGTGTTTCCGCACCAAAGCCGATTGTCTTGTGTCCCATGCGGTTCTGTATCAGCTTTTCCAATCCGCCGAACGCACCGCCGCAAATAAACAGGATATTCGTTGTGTCAATCTGTATAAATTCCTGATGCGGGTGCTTTCTGCCGCCCTGCGGAGGCACGCTTGCGACTGTCCCCTCCAGTATTTTCAGCAGAGCCTGCTGTACGCCTTCCCCGCTGACGTCGCGTGTGATGGAAACGTTTTCGGATTTCTTCGTAATTTTGTCGATTTCATCTATATAAATGATACCACGTTCCGCACGTTCCACATCGTAATCCGCCGCCTGTATCAGCTTCAGCAGAATATTTTCCACGTCCTCGCCCACGTATCCGGCTTCGGTCAGGGAAGTTGCGTCCGCAATCGCAAAAGGCACGTTCAGCATCTTCGCCAATGTCTGCGCCAACAGGGTTTTACCTGTACCTGTTGGCCCGACCAGCAGGATATTACTCTTTTGCAGCTCTACATCGTCCGCACGCACGTCCATGAAAATACGTTTGTAGTGATTATAGACCGCAACGGCAAGGGCCTGCTTTGCCCTGTCCTGCCCGATTACATATTCGTCCAAAATGCTTTTGATTTCCGTAGGCTTCGGCACTTTCACCTCTTCGCCGCGGTTCGCCAGCACATCGTACTCCTCGTCGATAATATCGGCGCAGAGCTCGATACATTCGTCACAGATATACACATTGGGACCAGCAATCAGCTTTTTCACCTGTTCCTGCGGCTTTCCGCAAAAGGAACAGCGCAGTTTATTCATATCGTCCGGTTTAACCGCCATTCAAATTCACTCCTTCGACTGAGGCTTTGTCAGAACATCGTCAATCAGACCGTAAGCCTTGGCTTCTTCCGCTGTCATAAAATTGTCGCGTTCCGTATCCTGTTCGATGACCTCGTAGGGCTTGCCCGTATTTGCGGCAAGAATTTCGTTCAGGCGTTTCTTTGTGCGCAGAATATTTTCGGCATGAATGCGGATATCCGTTGCCTGTCCTCTTGCGCCGCCGCTGGGCTGGTGGATCATAATTTCAGCATTCGGCAGGGCAAAGCGTTTGCCCTTCGCGCCGCCTGCCAAAAGGAACGCGCCCATGCTGGCAGCCATGCCGATACAGATGGTGGAAACATCCGGCTTGACATACTGCATGGTATCATAAATTGCAAGACCTGCCGTTACAACGCCGCCGGGGCTGTTGATATACAGATTGATATCTTTATCCGGGTCCTCCGCCGCAAGGAACAGCAGCTGCGCCACAACAAGGCTTGCCGTTGTATCGTTGACCTCTTCGCCGAGGAAAATAATCCTGTCTTTCAGCAGTCTGGAATAAATATCATAGGAACGTTCGCCGCGGTTGGTCTGTTCCACGACCATAGGCACTAAACTCATCGGTTTTCCCTCCATTCGTATACATGATTCATAATACATTTTTCCGGTTCATTCTACAAATTCCCCGTTTCGTAAAACAGACACAGAATACCAGAGATACCTGTGTCTGCTTCTATGACTTTTAAGACTTCTAAGACCTTGGGGCTCCTGTCTCCGCTCCGCTTCGGTCGGCGCAAAACGAAGCTTCCCCGAAGCTTCTGCGCCCCAATCCCCGCAAGGGGTTTCACCCCTTGACCCTTCTGCCAGCCACGCAAAGCGTGGCTGCGGGGATTCAATGCTGCATATTGCAGTCAGTATCTTAAGGGACTCTGGTTTTCGCTTTGGTTGGCACAAAACGCAACTTCCCCCAAAGCCTTTCCAGACGCACGTATGTGCGGCTGAAAACGGGTCAAGGGGCAGCGCTTCTTGTGGGAGTTTGAGGGCGTTGAACGTCCGGTGGACGTTCGTTTAATGCCGACCGGAACGAAGTGTAGACGAAGCCCTCAAGTTTTTTTACTCAGCTTTCGGCTCTGTCAGCACAGCTGTGTCCTCGATGAGCTTCATCGCGGCATGTACCAGCATGTCCTCTTTCAGCATTTCCTTATCCTCATCGCGGAAAATTTCCAATGCCATCTTTTCATCAATGCCGTAGCTTTCGCCGTATCTGCAAATCTCAGCTTTCAGTTCTTCCTCGCTGATTACAAGGTTTTCCGCCTTTGCAATGGCTTCCAGCATCAGTCTTGCGTCAACGCTCTTTTTGCTGGTATCCTTAAAGTTTTCGCGCATGCCAGCCTCATCTGTACCCATGTACTGGTAGTAAATATCCATCGTCAGGCCCTGACGCGTAATGTTTTCTTCAAACTCGCGCATCATGCTGTTGATTTTGTTGTCATACATAACCTGAGGCACTTCCATTGTGCAGTTCGCAACCGCCGCATCCAGCAGCTTGTCGCCCTGCAGCTGTTTTGCGCGCTCTGTCTTTTCTGCTGCAAGTTTTTCCAGAATGTTCGCCTTATATTCGTCCAATGTAGTAAATTCGGAAACATCTTCCGCAAATGCATCATTCAGTTCAGGCAGTTCTTTTTTGCTCAGCGCTTTCAACTCAATCGCGAAAACAGCCGCTTTGCCAGCCAGATCCGGCGCATGGTACTGCTCAGGGAATGTTACGTTGATATCAAATTTTTCGCCAACAGAATGACCTGCCACCTGTTCTTCAAAGCCGGCGATAAACTGGTGAGAACCAAGTTCCAGTTCATGGTTATCTGCCTTGCCGCCGTCAAAAGGCACGCCGTCCACAGAGCCCTCGTAGCTGATTTTTGCGATATCGCCCATTTCAGCTGCGCGGTCTGTTACCTCAACGGTTCTCGCGTTCTTCTTTTGTACATTTTTCAGCTCCGCAAGAACTTCGTCCTCTGTGACCTCCGCGTTTACTTTTTCCACTTCCAGACCTTTATACTGGCCAAGTGTCACCTCGGGCTTAATCACAACATCAATTACGAATTTCGCGCCTTTGCCGGATTCGATGTAATCCACATCCAGTGTCGGTGCAGAAACAACGTCCAGACCAAGTTCTTTTACTGCTGCCATGTATTCATCGGGGAAAATATGGTTGATTGCGTCCTCATAGAAGAAGCCTTCACCATACTGCGCCTCAATCAGCTTTCTGGGTACCTTCCCCTTCCGGAAGCCGGGAATGGAAACTGTCTCTTATACACATCTGACGCTGCCGACGACC